>NZ_JBLODY010000021.1:0-57341 GCF_047785625.1 Solidesulfovibrio sp. C21 | reverse complement strand
CTTTTTGAAAAAAGGGGTCCCCTCCCCCCTGCACCCCCCTCCCTCCCGAAAAACTTTTAAAGGGTAGTGGAGGGACGGTAAGTCGGAACGAGGCGCGGGGGCAAGACGTTTCGGGGGAAAAGGGGAAGAGACGGAATGCGAAAGGAATGACGGTTGTAGACGGTCTCAATGGAAAAAGCGGGAGGCGGGGAAAGCGAGGGGGGCGAGAATCCTTTCCCCGCCGAGGCCTTCCGGAGAGCCCGGCCGGGCAGGCGCTCTCAGCCGCCGCCGACCGCCGGGAACACGCCGACCCGGTCGCCATCGACCAGGGGGCGGTCCAGGGGCGAGATGACGCCGTTGACGAAAGCGATTTTGACGTCCTCCTCGGCAATGGAGAGCCGCGTGAGAACTTCCAGCACGGTTTCACCAGGCGCGACGGGAAAGGCGGCCGCGTCGGCCGGGGCGCGATCCGCCAGCGTGGCGTAGCATTTGATCTCGATGGGCATGGGGGATTCCTCGCTTTACGACGGTTGTGGGCCGTTGCCCGTCTTGCAGGCAAGGCTCTCGGGATGCGCGCCGCAAGCGCGGCAATCCGGGTTGCGCTGGACAGGGCTTTTTATGAATTCCATGGCCTTTGCGTCGAAAATGAGCAGGTTGTCGCAAAGGAGCTCCCCGGTGCCGGTGAGGTACTTCAACACTTCGGTCGCCTGGATGGTTCCCGTTATGCCGGGCACCGGTCCGAGAAGGCCTTTTTCGGCGCAGGTCGGCGCGCTTTTGGACACATCGCCCATGACGCAGCGGTAGCAGGCGCTTTTTCCGGGCAGCACGGTCATGGTCTGGCCGACGAACTGCAACACGCCGCCCATGGAAAAGGGGATGCCGGCCAGGATGCAGGCGTCGTTGATCAGAAATTTCGTCTGGAAGTTGTCCACGCCGTCCACGACGAAATCGTAGGGTGCGATGATCTCGCCGATATTCGACGCATCGATCCGCGTCTCGTAGGTCCGGACGCAAATGTCGGGATTGAGCCGTTCGAGCTTTTCCCTGGCCGAAACCACCTTGGGCCGGCCGATATCCTCCGTGGTGTGGAGGATCTGGCGTTGCAGGTTGGAGCGGTCCACGACGTCGCAGTCGACGATCCCCAGCACGCCGACCCCGGCCGCGGCCAGATAGTAGGCGACGGGCGAGCCCAGGCCACCCGCGCCGAGGACGAGCACCTTTGCCTGCCTGATCTTGCGCTGCCCTTCGGGGCCGATCTCCGGCAGGACGATGTGGCGGCCGTAGCGCTCCAGGAACATGGCTTCGGATTCCATACGTCTCCCCAGGCTCCCAACGTGTGGCGGCACGGCCCTTGCCGCCATGGGGCGGCCCGGAACAGGCCATGCGGGGGGTGTTACAGGGCGATGTCCGTCATGTCTTTTTCTTTCGGGAAATGGGGTTTCCACCAGGAGTGGAACCGTGCCGTGCCGATTTTTTCTTTGGTCCGCAGAAGTCTGATTATCGTAGCAAGAACGTCCGATTCCCTGGCATCCTTGGGGAAGATATGCCGCAAAAAGGGGCCGAGTGATTTGAATTGCTCTTTTTTCAAGGCATACGCATGCTGCTGCAGGATTATATGCGCCGGCTTGCGATTGGTCTGAAGATAGTAGTCGCTTACGAATTCAAGAATCCTGCATATCTTTATTCTGTTATAGTTACAATATCCGATGATGAGGTCAAAATCAATGTATTCACATGTTGATACGATATCCGGCCAGGAATGGACGAAAATAACCTGGATTCCCTCTTTTTGAAGGGACCCTATGCTCACCTGCGATAGTGGTTTGCTTTCATGCGTACTCAAAATATACTTTTTCATACAGGAAGGGAGGCCTTTCGATCCCGTAGGACTGATGTTCCCGGAAATCATCCCATCTTTTTGAACCCCAGCAAGACGCGGTAGGGCCCGGGGACGCCGGGAGGAGCCAGGGCGACTCGATCGCCACCATGCACGACGGCCGCATCGGGCTGCATCGCTTTTCCGTTCACGAAAATCACCTCGACCATGCCTTCGGAAAGCCCGAGCTGCGCGAGAAGTTCGAGGCCGGTCAGCTCTTGCCTAACGGGCATGATCTTGGGATTGGTCCAATTCTTTTCCCGGAAATACGTGGACAACCCCATGAAGGCCCGGATTTCGACAGCTGATGATTCCGTCACGCCTTCCTCCTTGTCGGTTCATTACCTGAAAGAGCTTCTTTTCGGTGTCCTGTCTCAAAAAGAGCTTGGCGTAAAAGAGAGATTCTGTCCGTTTGGCTTCGATGCGAAGTGGTGAAGCCTTCTCTTCGACAAGAAGAATGCTTGTCCTCCGGTTTCGTGTACGCAGTGGAGGCAGACAGTGTTGCCGTCCGCCTCCACGACGCACCGTTTCTCGCGGGGCACACGCGTGATCCGTCGTTGTGCCCCGTGACGGATAGGGGCTGTTAGAAGTCGAGCACCGAATCGATTTCCTCATCCGTGAAGTCCCAGGTCACGTTGTGCGGCGCGCACTCTTCCTCGAAGAACTCCGGCAGCCGGTCCTGGGCGTTGGTGAGGCCGGCCCGCTTGTTGAAGTCGCGCTCGGTGCGCAGGATGCTCTTGCCGAGTTCGACCACATCGTCCGCGGTCAGGGACAGGTTGTAGCGCGCATTGATCATGTCGATCAGTGCGTTGAACCCGTCGGCGATGTCCAGGATGGCGAAGGCGACGAACAGGCACATGCCGGTGCTGTCCACGGCGGCTGTGGCGATTTGCAGGTTGCGCGACAGCTCCACCTGGCCTTCCTTGCGGAGCGGATCCACAAATCCGCCGACCTTGAGGATGTTGGTGGCGACGGCATAGCCGGCAGTATGGTCGGCGCCCATGGGGGTGGTGGCGTAGGTCAGGCCGACGCCCTTGACCGCGCGCGGGTCGTAGGCCGGGATGGCCTGCTTTTTCACCACGGGCACCCGGGTCAGGCCGTACATCTGGCCGACGGCCGCCGCGCCGCTGCCCATGATCCGGCCCATGGGCGTGCCTTTGCGGATTTCCTTGATGAGTTCAAGGGCGCCCTTGGCGTCGCCCCAGGGGAGGACGCCGCCTTCCATGGCCACGCCGACGGCCACGGTGACGTCGATGGAGTCCACGCCGACGTCATCACATTCGCGGTCGGCATAGGCGATCATGTCCAGGTTATCGATGCAGGCGTTGGCCCCGAGCGCCCAGACGGTCTCGTATTCGAAGCCGCTGGTGAGGTATTTGCCTTCCTTGTCATGATAGTGCTGGGAGCAGCGGATGACGCAACCGGCATGGCAGCCATGGGTGGTCTTGCCGCCGCGGGACTCGATCACTTCCGCCATGGTTTCGCCGCCGATATCGTTGGCCCAGTCGTTGCGGCCGGTGCGGAAGTTCTTGGTGGGCAGGCCGCCGGCTTCGTTGAGGATGTTGACCAGGATGTTGGTGCCGTACTTCGGCAGGCCCTGGCCGGTGACCGGGTGGGTGGTCAGGGCGGTGGTGAAACGCTTAGAGGCGCTTTTGAAGGCCTCAACATTAGCGATCTCGACCTTGCCCGCGCCGGTGTCGTCGATGACGATGGCCTTGATCTTTTTGGAGCCCATGACCGCGCCCAGGCCGCCGCGACCGGCGCTGCGGATGTTGCTCTGGGGGTCGGCAAAGGAGATGTTGGCGGCGGTCAGGCGCATTTCGCCCGCCGGTCCGATGATGGCCACGCCGACCTTGGGGCCGTATTTCTCCTGCAGAACCTTGATGGCTTCGTAGTTGCCCATGCCGATGGTCTCAGCCGGGGCTTCGTCGAAGGTCACGCCGTCCATGGTGATCTTGACCACATAATAGGCGTCTTCGGCCGGAATTTCCTCGAATACGAGGGCCTTGATGTCCATCTTGGACATTTTCTGGCCAAAGGTGCCGCCGGTGTTGCTTTCCTTGATGCCGCCGGTGAGCGGGCTTTTCGCGCCGCAGGAAAGCCGGCCGGAGTTGGCGGCGCTCGTTCCGGTCAGGTAGCCGGGGGCGAAAACGAGCTTGTTGTAATGGCCAAGCGGATGGCAGGATGCCTTGACCTCATTGGCCACAACCGTGGAAGTCAGGCCGCGTCCGGCCAGGGCGGCGTAGTTTTCCGGGCATTCCTCGGTCGTTATCTTTTTGGACTTCATGTCAACTCTGATAAATTTGGGCATATCCCCTCCGCTGGTTATGATGGACGTGCAACATTGTTCTCGCATCGACAAACAAGGAGATGAAATTTTTTTGGAGGTATGTTGCAGTCCATCCGGTTTATTTTGGATACGAGGCAATCCCCACAGCCCTTTCGAGTCCCCAGCGCCTGGCGGAGAGGCCCTGCGCCGTTTTCTTCGGTTAAAAATAGCAAGTCTTGAGCCAAAAAAAATATCTATAATATCAATGTTTTGAAATTCAAGCTTCGGATTGTTTTGAGAAAAAATGGTACCGATTGGCCAGCGGGGTGACGCTGCGGGCGATAAAGTGGTGCTTTTTGTATGTTAAATTAAATATTACAACAAGTTCTGGCCATGGCAAAAATGACCCAGGCAACCCCCTGCCTTGGGTCAAAAGTATACGTTGTCTCACGATAGCGTGCGAATCGTGACGAATGTGGGGGAGGGCGCTCCCGCACGCTTTCGGTGGGGCGGGTGCCGGACAGGGCCGGCTTTCCGGCCATTCGTCAATTCCCGGACCGCGAAAAGGGATGTTTTGCCCTTGCCCCTGTTTCTTTTCGAAAAGGCGGCGGGGAAAACATGGCGGTCGTCGGCCATTTTCCCTTTCTGCCCAAGGTCCGCCAACAGGCCGCCAACCTGTGGGAGCTGGAAAACAATCCCCGCGAGGGCGATTTCGGTCCCGAACGGGCCGAGGCGTTTCTACGCAGGCCGGTGTCGTGGCCCTGACCGGCGCATTCTTCCCCAATCATATGTTCGCCGGGCTTCTCCGTCTGTGCCGACCCCGGGCCTTTGTGCTCATGCTGGGAGATTTCGTGCCGTTTACGCCGCTGCTCTTCGATTCGGAGAAAGTACTTCGCTGTGTCAGCCAGGGAGGAAATTACCGGCAAATTCAGGGGGAAGCAGCTGACCATGTTCGAGCAACAGCCCTGAGGCCTGGAGCTCGCAGCGCCACAAGGGAATTTTCTCCCGGTTTGGACATCTTGCGTGTCTTAGCGCATGGTGGGGAGAAAAAAAGGCTGGAGGGTCTCATGAGCACATTCGTGATTCATCCCATCGTGTTGGGGACCAAGGAATTCGACAAGGGCATGATGACCTACCAGGTCGACTACGGGCAGCCCTACACCATTCCCATTTATGGCTGGTACCTGGAAGGGGGCGACAAGCGCATCCTGGTGGACACCGGGGAGATGCGGCCCGTGGTTTCCGCGGCCAGGGAGGCGGCCATCGGGGGACCGATCCATGCCTTTGCCGAGGGGTTGGCCCGCTTCGGCCTGACGCCCGGCGATATCGACGTGGTGGTGCACACCCATCTCCACAACGACCACTGCGAAAACGACAGCCTGTGCGAAAATGCCGTGTTCTACGTCCACGAAAAGGAATTGGCCCACGCCTGCAATCCGCATCCGCTCGATTACCGCTATAACGAGGAATTCATCGAGGACGTGGCGGAAGCCGGGCAGATCGTGACCCTGTCCGAGGATACGGAAATCGCACCCGGCCTGCGCATGGTCCATACCCCGGCCCATACGGAAGGCGGCATGTCCGTGTTCGTGGACACGCCGGCTGGCTCGGCCGTTATCACCGGCTTTTGCGTCATCCGGGAGAACCTTTTCCCGCCCAAATCGGTAACGGCCCGGGAAATGGAGGTCATCCCGCCCGGGACCTGCATCAACAGCTACGACGCCTATGACATTGTGCGGCGGATTCGGGACGCGGCGGACATCGTCATCCCGCTTCATGAGCCGTCGTTTGCCACGGGCGCGCCCATCGGCCTAAAGTAATTGCCCCCGGGGCCTGACCAGGGAGGGGATGTATTATCCCCTCGCGGTGGACCGGCCTTCATCTTTCGGTTGGACGAGGAGCCGTGAAGCGGGGAGGGGGGTGATTTTCCCGCTCCTGCCCATGTCTTCCCGAGAAAGTGGGACCAGTGTGGGACCAAAATGAGGTGGGATAAAAAAAAGGGATCAGCCTTTCGGCTGACCCCTTGAAATTTTGGTGCGCCCGGAAGGATTCGAACCTTCGACCTACGGATTCGTAGTCCCGTATTTTATCCTTCCCGTATCTTCCCGCTTCTCCTGTTACATATTGACTTTTAAGCTTTTCCTGCCTAGCTTCTATCCCATCAAGTCCTTTTTTGTCCCCTGCGTTCATCGATAAAGTGGGGACATAGTGGGGACAAGAGACCTTCGGACTTCTCGGCAATCCGAGGGCAAGGGGTGGACAAATGAGCTATCTATGGCACTCTTCAAAATTTAAGGGCGTTCGTTTTCGGGAGCATCCAACCCGCAAGCACGGCATCGTGGCGGACCGCTATTTCGTCATCCGTTTTCAGCTAGACGGCAAACGCCGTGAAGAGGCGCTAGGGTGGGCTTCCCAGGGCTGGACCGAGCAGAAGGCAGCTTTAGAGCTGGAGAAGCTTCGGACCTCAGGCAGAATCGGAGACGGCCCCTGTTCGCTTCGGGAAAAGCGCAAGGAGCAAGAAGCCAAGCGTCAAGCCGAAGCAGAAGCCGAGACCGCCCGGAAGGTTCAAGAGGAACGCGACAACCTTACCTTCAACCGCTTTTTCGCGGACACATACATGCCGCAGCAAAAAGCCGACGGGAAAAG
Source organism: Solidesulfovibrio sp. C21 (assembly GCF_047785625.1). Classification (NCBI taxonomy): domain Bacteria; kingdom Pseudomonadati; phylum Thermodesulfobacteriota; class Desulfovibrionia; order Desulfovibrionales; family Desulfovibrionaceae; genus Solidesulfovibrio; species Solidesulfovibrio sp. C21. The sequence continues at coordinate 50,571 of NZ_JBLODY010000021.1, read as the reverse complement.
CGCCAGATCAGTAGCCCGGGAAGACGAGTTTGCCCGGCTATGGATCGGGCCAGCGTTCGGCAGTAAACCCTTGCGGAAAATTGCCCCGCTGGACCTGGAACGCCTCAAAAAGAACATGATGAATGCCGGCAGGGCGGCCCGTTCGATTTCGTACTGTTTGGCCGTCGCGCGCCAAGTTTTTAACCATGCCAAGCGCCTAGGTCTCTATGACGGTGAGGCCCCAACCGCCAAGGTAAAGAAGCCCACCGAGGACAACCGCCGCGTCCGGTTTCTGTCACACGAAGAAGCCGACCGCCTGCTTGAGGCCTTGGCCCTGAAAAGCCCTAACGTCCACGATATGGCCCTGTTGTCTCTGCATTGTGGCCTTCGCGCCGGGGAAATCTTTGGACTTGAGTGGGGAGACGTGGACATGGAACGCGGCGTCATCACGATCCGGGGCACGTCCGTCAAAGCGGGTACGCGCACCAAAAGCGGGAAGACTCGCCCGGCCATTATGACCGACGCCGTCAAGGAGATGTTTGCCCAACGCGTTCACGGGCAGCATCATGACCTCGTTTTCCCTGACCGGAGCGGTAAGAAGGCTGTCCAGGTTTCGGACAGCTTCAACCGGGTGGTAAGCGCCCTAGGATTTAATGAAGGCGTCGAGGATGACCGCCAGAAGGTGGTCTTTCATAAGGACCCAACGCGCCATGATGATCCGGCCTTAAAGGTCAAGATCGTCCGAGCCAAGTTGCGCGACATGGTCAGCGGCAGACTGTCACGAGTCCAGAAGATGCTGATCGAAACAATGGTCCCCATGTATTTGGAGCTCTTAGACATGCAAAACACCTACGGCACTCCAGGATTCGACTTTGACCGCTATGTCCGTGTGCAAAATCTCTTTCGCACGAACCTTGGCCAGCTTGCCAACGCGGCCAAGGGTTACGGCCAGAAGGACCCCGAGTCCTGGGGCGTCAACCTGTCCGAGGTCTTGAAGGATGCCTAAGCCCAAGGCCAAGCCCCGCAGCAACGACGACATCCTTGCCGCCTGGAACGCACCGGGGGCGGCGGGCTTTCGTCACTGGCTTGCCGACGTGAAGCCCCGCATCCTGACCAAGGGCAACGCCTGGGAGCCCGTGGCCCTCGAACCCTGGCAGAACGCCTTTATCGTCGAAGCCCTGGAGCCCGGCGACGGCAAGCCCTTCCGGTATTCCATCGTCCTGCATGTGACCCCGCGCCGCCATTCCAAGAGCACGCTTTTTGCCCTGCTTGCCCTGTGGCTTTTCACCAGTCGGAGCAACCAGACCATCCAGGCCTTGGGCAACTCCGAAATCCATTGCGAGAAGGTGCAGATGCGGACCCTTCGGGGGATCATCCGCAACACCCCGGCGCTCAAGGCCATGATCGGGGAAGAGAACCTTCGCAAGCAGGCCATCGAATATCCGGCCATGGGCAACATCATCCAGGCGTCCACCGTGACCATGAGCGGGGCCTTTGGCGACAAGCTGAACCTGCTTTGGGTCTCGGACTTCCACGCCTGCCCGGACACCGGGCCTTTCGACGCCTATCAAGCCTCGCTTCTCGATTCCGAGGGCACGCTTTGCCTGATCGACTCGAACACCGACCATGAGGGCGGGCACGTTCACGGACTGGAAATGCTGGCCGAGACGGACCCGGGCATCCTGTGCCGCCGGATCGAGTATCCCGACCTGGAAACCTACCTGCGCGAGGCCCCGGCCTGGATCGACCGGGAAAAGGTGGTCCGGCTTCAGAAGACGCAGCTTCCCACGGCCTTCTCCCGCGACATCCTGGGCAAACGCTCCAGCGCCCGCAACGCGCTTTTCCCGGCCGAGGTCATCACCTTGTGCCGCGCCGAAATCCCGTGTCCGTTCCCGCCTGACCGCCTGGAGGACCTGACCGGCGGGCGCAAGTACGTCATCGGCGGGGGCCTGGACCGTTCCAAGAAGCTCTTCGGCGGCGACAACACGGTTTGGACCACGACCTTGAAGGTGGCGTCGGCCAAGGACGCGGAGCCGGAATATTTCGTCCTCAACCAGGACGTGGTGGTCCCGAACCATGCCCGGTGCATCAAGAAGGCCATCCTTGAGGACCATCGCCGTTACAACCTGGATGCCGTGACCCTGGAGCAATACGAGGTGGCCGACCTCAAGCCCTGGTTGGATGACCAGGACATCCCGGCCGAGGTCCTTTCCGCCACCAGCACGAACCAGAACCTTTCCTTCGTCGAACTGCACCGGATCGCCAAGGAAGGCCGGCTTCACTTCTCCCAGGACCTTGAGGTGCTGACAAGCGAGATGCGGACCTTCGTTTACGAGGAAAAGCGGGACGGCAATTACACCTTCGGCCATTCCTCGCAGAAGTTCCACGACGACACAGTGTATTCCCTCAACTGGTCCGTCTTTGCGACCCGGGCGGCGGTCCTGTCGGTCTATGCCCTCAAGCGCATCGAATGCCGCAATCTGCGTCCCACGCGGAGCCTGTGCTTTCTCATGGGCGGAGACATGGAGCTTTTATGCAAGCACGAGTGCGCGGCCTATCACGAGGTCGCGGAGATGTTCCGGGGCTACATGCGGCTTCGGATGGACGACGACCATACCTTGCCCGGCTTCTATGCGGCTTACGTGAAGCTCGACGGGCCGCGCATCTATCAGGGGGTGTAAGCGATGCTTTTTGAACCGCAGGGGCCGGCGCTTGTGGCCGAGATGTTCCGGGGGGCGCTTTATGCCCTCAACCGGGACCGTAAACGGGATGCGGCCAAGCGTTTGGACTTTTACCACGACGGCCAGCTTGAGCATTTGCAGGAAGTGCTTGCCCTCAAGTTCGCGGAGCCGGCCAAGCTGACGCACTGCTTCGTGAACATCGTCAAGAAAGTGGTGGACCTGAAGGCCCGGGTCTATGCCGACGAGCCCAAGCGGAGCGTGGACGGGATCGAGTCCGACAAGGCCCTTTACGCGGAGATTGCCGAACAGGCCGCGCTCTCTATCAAGATGAAGACGGCCAGCCGGTACGTGAAGCTCTGCAAGACCTGCCTTGCCCGCCCCGTTTGGCGCAACGGTCGCCTGGACCTGGACATCCTGACCCCGGACATTCTGGACGTGACCACGGGCGAAAGCCCCGAGGACATCCAGGCCGTGCTGGTCACGCACTACCCGGACAATGGGAAGAGCGAGGAAGTCACCTATGCCTTGTGGACCCCGGAGACGTGGCAGCGCCTGGACTACCGGGGGAACCAGACGGATGGCGGCCCGAACCCCTACGGCGTGTTGCCCTTCGTGCCCCTGTGGGACCGCGCCCCCACGGATTCCTTTTGGATCGCGGGCGGGGAAGACCTGATCGTCATGCAAGAGGCCGTGAACAAGGCCCTGGTGGACTTGCTCCATACCCTGGAGTTTCAGGGCTTCGGCCTGGGCTGGGTTCGCGGAGCCGAGGGCGGCGGCATCCTCGACACCGGGCCGGGCAAGATCATCGAGCTTCCCAAGGAAGGCGAGCTTGGCATTGCCGCGCCCCAGGCCCCCATTGACGAGGTGGTGGGCGCAATCGACCGCTTGATGAAGTGGTGCGCCGTCTCCAACGGCCTGCCGGGCTCTTCCATGAGCGTGGACCCGACCGACGAAAGCGGCGTCTCCAAGATCGTGGGCAACGTGGAGCTTGAGGAGTCCCGCCGCGATGACATCGCGCTTTGGCGCATGTACGAGCGCCGGCTTTTCGCCGTCCTGCGGACCGTCTGGAACCACCACAACCCCGGCCGCAAGCTCTCCGACGCCGCGACCCTGGCCGTCGATTTTGCCGACCCCAAACCGGACACCAGCGAGAAGGACCAGGCCGCGACCTGGGAGCTTCTTTTGTCCATGGGCCTCATTTCCCCCGTGGACGCCGTCATGGAGCGAAACCCCGACCTCGCCACCAGGGAAGACGCCTTGGCCTACCTGATCCAGGTGCGCGACGAGACGGCCGCCCTCAAGGAACAGCAAATTTAGCGCCCACGCAGGCGTAAAACGCGAGGAGATCACCATGGAAGACCAGAACCAGCAGCAGGACCAGACCCCGAACCAGGGCCAGCAGGGCACACCCGGGACCGCCCCCGACAAAGGCGAAAAGACCGTGCCCTATGAGCGGTTCCAGAAGGTCAACGACGCCAAGAAGGCGGCCGAGGAAACGCTTTCCGGGATCGTCACCGAGCTTTTGGAGGACATCCCGGAGGACCTGCGGGACATCGTGCCCGACCTGCCGCCGGCCGAGAAGATCAAATGGATTCGCGCCGCCCACAAGAAAGGCGTTTTCGGCGGCCGCGCTCCCGAGCCCAACGGCCCGGACAGCAAGCGGCCCGGCGGGAAGCCTCCCGTCGATTTCTCGAACATGACCCCGCAAGCCATCATGGCGACCGGGTACAAGTCCTAAGAGGAAACCACCATGTTGACCCTGACCGAAGCCAGCAAGCTGATTCAGAACCCCTTGCAGCGGGGCGTTGTGGAAATTTTCCCCCGGTCCTCGGCGGTGCTGGAGCGCCTGCCCTTCATGGACGTGGCCGGAAACGCCTACGCCTGGAACCAGGAACAGACCCTGCCCGGCATCGGCTTCCGTGGCTACAATGATACCTACACCGAGAGCACGGGCGTCATCAATCCGATGACCGAAGCCTTGAAGATCTTCGGCGGCATTTCCAAGGTGGACCGTGCCCAGGTGAAGACCCAAGGCAAGATCAACGACATCCGGGCCACGCACGACGCCATGAAAGCCAAGGCGGCGGCCCTGGAGTTCACCCGGGTCTTCTTCAAGGGCGATGCCGAAGCGGACGCCCTGGCCTTCGACGGCCTGGAAAAGCGCCTGACCGGCAATCAGGTCCTCGCGGCCGGAACCGCCGCCGGCGGCGCGGCCCTGACCCTCGACATGCTGGACCAGCTCATGGACGCCGTCCAGGGCGGGCCGGACGTGCTCTTCATGAACAAGACCATGCGCCGCAAGGTCAACGCCCTCATGCGGGCCAGCAATCAGGCCACGGAACCCATTTCCGACGCCTTCGGCCGTCCCATCTACGCCTATGCCGGCATTCCCATCGGCGTGATCGAGCAGGACAAGGACGGGGCCGAAATCCTGGCCTTCGACGAGCAGGATGCCCAGGCGACCCCGGCCGACGCCGCTTGCACCAGCATCTATGCCGTGCGCTTCGGTGCCCAGGAATGGGTTTCCGGTCTCCAGGCCACGGGCGGCATGGAAGTCATCGACCAGGGCTTGCAAGGCATTTTTTATCAGACCCTGATCGAGTGGATTTGCTCGATCACGGTCTTTCACCCGAAGGCGGCCGCCCGCTTGAAGGCCATCAAGAACGCGTAAACGCTTCCAGGATTCCCCATCCTGAAGGCTTTCATGCGCCTGTTGGTACGGCCTTGGATCAAGGCGCGCCCGAGGGAGGGCGAAAAGGCCGCCCCGGACCCGCCGGAGTCCGAAAACGCCCGCAAGGGTTCCGGCAATTTTTCAAGCGAGGGATGAACCATGGCCGAAGTGCTCACAGGGTCTAACAGCTACGTCACCACGGACGAGGCGACCGCCTACTTCGAGGACCGCCTTCACGCCGACGCTTGGACGAGCGCCAGCGCCAACAATCAGGCCAAGGCCCTGGTGACGGCCGCCGTGCTCCTGGATCGGCATATCGTCTGGCAGGGGGCCAAGGCTTCCCCGGACCAGGGCATGGAGTGGCCGCGCCTGGGCATTCCTGGCCTCACCCTCACGACCACGCCCAAGGCGCTCAAGGTTGCGCAGATGGAGCTTGCCCTTGTGCTTCTGGCCAAGGACACCACGGCCATGCCCGAGACGGCCGGCATGAAGTCCATCCAGGCCGACACCATCAAGATTGAGGTGGACCCGGGCGACCGCGTGAAGGTCATCCCGGACCAAGTCTTCGCCCTGGTGGCTCCCTATGGCTTCCGTAGCGGCGGCTTGCGCTCCATAAGCCTGCGGAGGGCCTAGCCATGGGACTGCGTGCTGTACTGGCCCACGCCACGGCCACGGCGTTCACGGCCCTGGGGGACATTCCGGCCGACATCCTCATTCGTCGCACAGAAACCGGCGAGTATGACCCCGTGTCCGGCGAATACACGGACGAAGTGGTTACGGACTATCCCTGCCAGGGCCTCCTGACCGGGTACAATGACTTCCTGATCGACGGCACACGCATCAAGACCGGCGACCGAAAGCTCTCCATTCGGCAGGCGGAAATACCCATCCGCCCCACGGTGAGCGACCAAGTTGTCATCGGTGGGGAGTCGTGGGCCATCGTCAACGTCGAAGCGGACGCGGCGTCCATCCTCTGGAAGCTGCAAATCAGGTCGTAGGTCATGGCCGACAAGTATCTCGACGACCTTCTTAAGTTCCAGCACGCCGTGAACCAGCGGGCGACCGGGCTTGCCGAAGACATGGTCCGGGAGCTTCGGGCCGCCCGTGCGGACATTGTAGGCAAGCTGGCGGCCCTGGCCGACGATGCCGGGGATAACTTCGCGGACATGCCCCTAAGCCGCAAGAAAGCCCTTCTGGAGGCCCAGGCGGCGGCTATCGACAAGGTGCTTGCCCAAGTCTACGCCACGGCCGGCGACCAGCTTCACGAGGCCGGGCAAGACGTGATCCAGGCCAGCGCCACGCAGACAGCCGCGGCTATGTCGGAATTGGCCGGCGGGGCGGCGGTCGGCCTCGGCACGGCCTTCACCCTGGACATGACGAAAGCCTGGTTCGAGTCCTCGACCGTGGAGGGCCTGACCATCAACGACTTCCTGGGGAAGCTCCAGGCGTCGGCCCGGGACCGCATCATCAGCGCCGGCCGGCGGGCCCTGATCGAAGGCAAAGGCGTCCAGGCAGCGGCCCGGATGATCCGACAAGAGGGAATTGAAGGCAGCGTCCCCGGCCTGGAAGGGCTGGCCCGGACCTACCTTCTTTCCGCCAGCAACTACGCCCGGGAAACGATCATCGAAGAGAAATTTTCCGACGTGGTGAAGGGCTGGAAGCGCATGGTCGTGCTCGACGGCCGCACCTGCGTTGCCTGCGGGAGCATGGACGGCAAGATTTACAAGCCTGGGGAGCCGCGTCCCTCTCTGCCGGCGCACTGGCGTTGCCGCTGCCTCTACACGGTGGTGACGCCCACGTGGCGGGACCTGGGCGTGGACATCGACGAGATGGCCGACACGGGCCGCACCACGGTCAAGCACACGGGCAAGACCGTCCACCACAAGGACGGCAGCACCAGCACGAAATTCAAGGTGGCCGAGGTTGACCGGACCCGGCCCGGGGAGAATTATGCCGCCTGGATGAAGCGCCAGCTTGAGGAAGACCCGGCCTTTGTGCGCCGCGTCCTGGGGAAGACCCGGTTCGAGCTTTTCAAGGCCGGCAAGCTGTCCCTGTCGGGGATGGTGACGGACGGGCGGATCAAGAAATTGTCGGAGCTGTAATTTCTACCTCAAGGAGATATTTTGTTATGGAAGGAAGTAAGCCAATTGAGCGTGACGAATTTTTCAAGCAACTCGACAAAATATACAAGGAATCATCAAGTATTCGTGTTTCTTCAGAAATAGAAGCGAGGAAGAAAGCTCTTCGCGTATGCTCAGAAGCCGCCAGCATTATGGAGTTTTATGATGACCATATACCGTTTGCTCAAATTGTGCATAACGACAGAAAGAATGGAGTAGTTTCTTTAACAATCAAGATAGAAGGCCGCGTTTGTAAAACTATTAAGGTCTCAGGCGGATCTGTATTTGTCGATCAATCAGTGGTTCTCGAACCGGATGATTGGGATAAGGATAAATTTGAGGCGATAATTCAAGAGACGGCTATAGATATTGCCAAGCACGCTTAACTAAGACCAAGAAGACTCTAACTTTATAGGCGGTTTGGTGTAATGCCGGGCCGCTTTTTTGTGGCCCATCATCCGTGCAATTCTGCTACTGCGTCCCTGATTTCCTTGTCTGTCGGCTGGGCAATGTCACGCTTGCAATAGATCATGAGCAGAAAGACGTTCTCCGAGCCATCAAAGTACATGATGACGCGGAGCCCGCCACGCTTCCCGATCTTGTACGCTTTGAGCCCGAGCCGATCCTTCCATAGCATCTTGTGCCGCTGGATTTGATCGCCACGCGGTGCGGATTGCTCCAGGCTCTTCAGATAATCGACAAGCTCTTGCTTGAAGGCGGGATAGCGAGAAAGGATGTCCTTCGCCTGCCGCTTGAAGGTGGGCGAAAGTTTGACCGTGAAGGTCATTGGAAAAGGTCGGAGTCGCGCCAGTCGGTGAACTTGTCCTTGTTCGCCTGGACCGCCTGTTCCAAGTCATCCAGGAGCGCCCGACGTTCGGGAGTGGCGACCATGGAAAGGTTTTCCGCCAGCGCGTCCCAATCGTCCAAGGCGTCCTCAAAAAGCGGCTTCAGTACGCGAAGACGCGGATGCCGGGCGAGCTTTGAGATAAACACGATGAGCGCGTCCCGGGCCCGGGTGACGCTTGTATAGAGCCCTTCCAGATCGGTTTCGGCCTTCTGGGCCTCTTCCCTGGAGGTAAGGAGGGCCTTTTCACCCATCTTGCTCAGGGCAATGGCCTGCCGGGCAAGGTCCATATCCCTTTCCGACCTCGCCTTCAGACACCGCCCGGCGGAGGCGGCAACTCGCATATGGGCAAGGAGCCCGGCAAAGGCCGCCGCGTTGGCCGGTTCGCTGAAAGTTGGCGTGCTCATGGGGCTACCATGTCCACGGGGAGGGTGGAAGTCAAGGGCAGGTGGGACAAGAAGGGAGCCGGCTTTTTTTGAAGCTGGCCATGTTTTTGGATGCGATAGCGTCCCCCACCTAAAAACTTATTATCGATAACTTGCCCTGTCTATTTGTTTACTGGTATCTTTCTCAAAAAAGGGGAAGTACATGAAAACATTTTTGGCGGCGTTGGTCACCGTTTCTTTGTGGGCCTCGGCAGCCTTTGCACTTGATTGCGACAAACAACAAGCGCAGCTTATACTTGACACAATGCAAAAAAATTACAGCTTAAAATATGACGACTCTGGTGTTAGCTTGCACATCGATATGAATGGCGGGTGGGACAGCATGAATATAGATAGAAAAAATCGATTTCTCAGGCTAATTGCCGACTCTGACGCCTGCATTCGTGACAAGGCAAGAGGCATATTCATCTATTCATGGGGTGACAAAGTCGCGGAAGCATCCCCTCTGTTCGGCCTCAAGGTTATAAAATAAGGTTATTACGCCCCGGATCGCCGCGGCTCTTTTTGTGACGAGAGAAACTGGCCGCTTGACGTTGGCTAAACCGTGGGGTAGAAAGATAGAAAAGGTGGAAGACATGAGCGCAATCAACATCAAAAATATCCCCGACGAGATCCACCGCGAAGCCAAGGCCGCCGCCGCGAGAGCCGGCATATCCATGCAGGCTTGGATAATTGAAGCCATAAGGGAGAAGCTGGAAAGGACGAAAGCCTGAAAATATCAACAGCCCTGGCCAGAAGTTGCAGCTTCCGACCAGGGCCTAACCCGCAACCGCACACTGGAGATGCGATCATGGCTAACCCATTCGTATTCATCGACGGCAAGGAAAGCAACCGCCTTATCCCGGAACCCCGCATCTTCCGCCGCATCAGGCGGGCCAAGGAAGTTTGGAACGCCTTCAAGTTCCTGGTCCGGGGCGGGAAGTTCAAGGTCTTCCTGGACTTCTCCGGGGTTGATCCGCGCATCCTCAAACCGGTCAAAGTCACCGTCACCAACGACGGCCGCGTGGTGAACGTGGAGAACGAGCGGCGCGGAGCCGTTGCTTGTTCCATAGGCAAGATATTTCGTGATTCCGGCCTGACCCTGGCGAGTGACGACGAGCCCGGTTTCCGTGTCCGGTGGAGTGAACCGGCGCAGGGAAAAGCCTGGGAGGAAGTCGGCTTCGACGTGACCAGGGAACCCATCAGGGTGGTTGTCCAGCCCAAGGGGGCGGCATGACTACCACCGAACGCCGCGAGGTCTCCCACGCCGTGCTGGCCCTGGAAAATCTGGTCAACCAGTTGGTAGCCCTATCCGAGGGTTTCAAGCCCGTCCCCGGTGCGAACGTCCAGGGCGTGGCTTACCTCTTGGGCCTGACCACGGAACGCTTGGGCAATCTGGTCGGCAATGGGCCGGTGGAAGGACAGCCGGAATAGCCGGCACTGACGAAATCATGGGCGGCCTGCTTCCCTGGTGGAGGTGGGCCGCTTGGAACTAGGCAGACGGGGACAAGTGGGGACAAGGGGAACTGAATGTTTCCCAGGGCATCCCGGACGGAATGGGGACATGGTGGGGACAAAACGAGGTTTGCCAAAGAAGAAGGGGGCAACCTTTCGGCTAACCCCTTGAAATTTTTGGTGCGCCCGGAAGGATTCGAACCTTCGACCTACGGATTCGTAGTCCGGCACTCTATCCAGCTGAGCTACGGGCGCACGCGAGAAAAAGACTTCTACGCGTCAGCCCCGGGCCCGTCAATACTTTTTTTTCCGGGCAAGGTGTTTCCCCTGGGAAAATTTTTCGCGCGCCCCAGGCAAAAGGCCGCCCCGATACCTTCGGGACGGCCTTTCATGCGATCCGTGCGGAAGCGAAGACGCTATTCGCTGACCACCTCGGCCTTTTCGATGACCACCGGGACCACCGGCACATTCTCGTGGAAGCCCTTGGTCATGGTCGGTACGGCCTTGATGGCGTCCACCACGTCCTGGCCTTTGACCACCTTGCCGAACACCGCATAACCCCAGCCCTGGGGATTTTTCGCGGTGTGATCCAGAAAGCCGTTGTCGGCCACGTTGATGAAAAACTGGGCCGTGGCCGAATGCGGATCGGCCGTGCGGGCCATGGCCAGGGTATAGGCCTTGTTCTTGAGCCCGTTGTCGGCCTCGTTCTGGATCGGAGCCTCGGTGGGAAGCTCCTTCATGGACTTGTCCATGCCGCCGCCCTGGATCATGAAGCCGTTTATGACGCGGTGAAAGACCGTGCCGTCATAATGTCCCGATTTGACGTACTTGAGAAAGCTCTCAACCGTGATCGGGGCTTTTTCCTTGTCCAGCCCGATGACGATGTCACCTTTGCTGGTTGTCAACTTGACCATGGGGTTACCTCCCTCGGCCCGGACGACGCCAACGCCGCCCAGGGTTGCGGCCAGAACGCAGCACAGCGCCATAAGCGCCCGCAGCCAGAACCTCCGGCCAATTGCCACCATAACGTCAACCTCCGGAAAAAAAGTTGTATCGCCCTAAGGGAAATTCGCAATTTCGTCGAGTGAAAAATGGAATTGGAAGAGGCCGTTGCCATTTTGCCACAAACAGGTCACTGTCACGCCCACTTATAAATCCTCATCCCGGGACAGTGGCATGACCGAGCACAGGAAAGGACAAACCCGCGTCGTCGTCTATTCGGACTGGTGCAAAGGCTGCGGCATCTGTGCCGCATTTTGCCCGAAACAAGTACTCGCGCTCGGCCCTGATGGCAAGGCCAGGGTCGTACGCGAGGACGCCTGCGTCAATTGCGGCTTTTGCGAGCCGCATTGCCCGGATTTCGCCATCATGGTGGTTCCCGCGAACGGTAATGGCCATCAAAACGGCCACAAGGACAACCACACCGTCCAGTCCCCGGCGGATGGAGTCTGTCCAGGCCCCGAAGGGCCGGACGCGCCCACCGCGACCGTAACGAAGGCGGACGACAAGGAGGGCAGGCCGTGACGCAGCATCTTCGCAAAAAACGGCGCGAGGCCTTCGTGCTCGGCAACGAGGCCGTGGTCGAAGGGGCGCTGGCCGCCGGCTGCTCCTTTTACGCCGGTTATCCCATCACGCCGTCCACGGAAATCATGGAGACCATGGCCCGCCGGCTGCCGCTGGTGCCGGACGGCGTCTTTATCCAGATGGAGGACGAGATCGCCTCCATGGGAGCGATCATCGGCGCGTCGCTGGCCGGACGCAAGGTCATGACCGCCACCTCCGGCCCCGGCTTCTCGCTCATGCAGGAGCAGATCGGCTACGCCGCCATGACCGAGACGCCGCTGGTCATCGTCGACGTCATGCGCGGCGGCGCGAGCACGGGACTGCCCACCAGCCCCGGCCAGGGCGACGTGCAGCAGGCGCGCTGGGGCGCCCATGGCGACCATCCCATTATCGTGCTCTCGGCGACGGATGTGCCCCAGTGCGTGGAAATGACCGTGGCGGCCTTTAATTTCGCGGAGAAATACCGCACCCCGGTGGTGCTGCTTTTAGACGAAATCACTGCCCACACCCGCGAGAAGATCACGCTGCCGGAACCTGGCGATTTCGAGATCTTCTCCCGCCTGGTGCCGACCATGCCGCCGGAGTGGTACAAGCCCTACGAGGAGACCCTTCGCGGCGTGCCGCCCATGCCGCCTGTCGGCTCGGGCTACCGGTTCCACGTGACCGGGCTCACCCACGACCTGCTCGGCTTTCCGACCTCCCGGCCCGAGGAGGTGCGCGCCCTGGTCGAGCGGCAGTTCCGCAAGATCGACCGGTTTTTCCAGGATGTGCAGCTCGTGGAGCACGTGGATACGGAAGACGCCGAGGTACTGGTCGTGGCCTACGGCTGCGTGGCCCGCTCGGCGCGGCTGGCCGTGAAGCAGGCCCGGGATGTGGGGGTCAGGGCCGGCCTGCTCGTGCTCAATACGCTTTTTCCCTTTCCAAGGGCCCATGTGGAAAAGCTCATGCGGACCTGCCGGCTGGTGGTGGTGCCGGAACTCAATGTCGGCCAGATCTCCCGCGAGGTCAAACGGGTCAACGAGGGCTACACCGCCGTGCGCACGATAAACCGCATCGACGGCCAGATCATCACCCCGTCGCAGATATTCAAGGAGATCGCCTGAGGCCGGCCCCTTTCCCTCAATCGGAGCATTTGCGTCGCAGAGCGTGAAGGAGATCGCGTGACATGGCCGAAGTAACGCAGCTTATCCACCAGTACCTGCGCCACAACAAGAAGTTTCCCCTGGTCTTTTGCCCGGGCTGCGGCCACGGCATCGTGCTGGGGTCGCTCGTGCGCAGCGTCCATGCCCTGGGCCTGTCCAAGGACGAGGTGGTCATCGTGGCCGGCATCGGCTGCTCGGGCCGCATCGCCGCCTACGTGGACTTCAACACCGTCCACGCCACCCACGGCCGGGCGCTGACCATCGCCACGGGCATCAAGATGGCCAACCCGGAGCTGACCGTCATCGCGGTCATGGGCGACGGCGACGCCTTTTCCATCGGCGGCAACCACTTCATCCACGCCGCCCGGCGCAACATCGGCGTCACGGCGCTGGTGCTCAACAACTTCATTTACGGCATGACCGGCGGCCAGTGCTCGTCCACCACCCCCGAGGGCGCCTACACCCACACCAGCCCCATGGGCCAGCCCGAGGCCTCCTTCGACGTGGTCGAACTGGCCAGGGCCGCCGGGGCCAGCGGTGTGGCCCGGGGCACGGTCTACCACGTCAAGGCCCTGGACGGACTTGTAACCGCCGCGCTTGCCCAGCCGGGGTTCAATCTGGTCGAGGCGCTGACCCCGTGCTTCACCCAGTACGGCCGGGGCAACGGATTTAAGAACCCGGTGGCCATGTTTCAGTGGCTGAAAGAGCGGGCGGTGCCCATCGAGGCCTACGAGAAGCTGGAGCAAAAAGACGGGCGCATCCCCATCGGGGTGTTCGTCAAGCGCGATGTGCCGGGCCTGGAGACGCGCTACGCCGCCATGTGCCGGGAGTTTCGGGAGAAAAAGGGAGGCGCGGCATGAACGGCGAGGATATGGTGCTGGCCCGCTACGAGATACGGCTGTCGGGGCTTGGCGGCCAGGGCATCCTGACCATGGGCAAGCTCTTGGGCCAGGGCCTGGCGCTCTACCACGGCTACCACGTGACCCAGACCCAGAGCTACGGCCCCGAGGCCCGGGGCGGGGCCAGCCGGTCCGACCTCGTGGTCAGTTCCGACCCCATCAGCTATCCCAAGACCGAATACCTGGACCTGCTTGTCGCCTTGTCCCAGGAGGCGGTCGGCATCTACTACCATTACCTCAAGCCCCGGGGCACGCTGCTTATCGATACGGGGCTGGTCAAGCAGACGCCGTCCAACGTGTTTTTGGGTCTGCCGTTTACGGCGTTGGCCCGGGACCATGTGGGCGTGCCCCAGTCCACCAACGTGGTGGCGCTTGGCGCGGTGACCTGGCTTTTGCCGTTCGCCAAGCCCGAGGCCATGCGCAAGAGCCTCAAGGCGGCGCTGCCCGAAAAAATCCGGGCCGCCAACCTCAAGGCCTTCAACCTCGGCTATAACGAAGCCAAGAAGCGCCTGGGCCAGCCCATCGCCGTGATCGAGCCCGGCGCCGGCGACGGCCAGGACGAGGAACGTATGGACCTCTGCAACATCATGGCCGAGGACTAGGGCAAAGCATTTGGAAAAGATCGTGCGAGAGGGGAAACCCTTGAAAAAGGGTTCTCCTCTCTCGCGCTCTCCCTTTCCTAAACGTTTTGACGTTGCAACTCCATGTGATCACTATCTTTTGAGTTGCGAAAGTTGGGAAAGCCCCTTGAGGGAAAATCTTCGCCCGATCAAGCTGTTCCCACCGTATGTTTTTTTGAGGTAGGGGAAAGGAAACGGGCGGCGGAAAGGCCGCTGTCGCATCGTTGCAACCCGTAAGGGAGCGCCGTCCATGCATCTGACCGAACACGCCGGCAAGAAGCTTCTGGCCGAGGCGGGTATCGCTGTTCCGCCGGGCATCGCTTTCGAACCGGGCGAGGTGGACGGCCTTGCGCCGCCTTTTGCCTCGCCCTATTATCTCAAGGCCCAGACCCTTTCCGGCGGCCGGGGCAAGGCCGGCGGGGTGGTCCGGCTGGAATCGGCCGGGGAGTTGCCCGAAGCCGCCCGAGCGCTTTTTTCCCGTCCCTTCGGCGGCGTTTGTCCGCCTTTTTTGCGCCTGGAGCCGGCGGTTGCCCATGACCGGGCGCTCTATGTGTCTCTGGGCGTGTCCCGGGAGCGTCGGGCGCTTTGTCTGACCCTCGCCCGGCAGGGCGGGGTGGATGTGGAGGGGTTGGCCGGCACGCCGGACCTGCTCGTCCTGCCGGTCGTGCCGCCGTTTGTCCCCACGCCGCGCCTTGTGCGCCGGGCTTTTTTCCATTTCGGGCTGGCCCGGGAATGCTACGCGGCCTTTGCCGACCTGCTCGACCGGCTTTTTGCCGCCGTGGCCGATTACGGGCTGCTCTTGGCCGAAATCAATCCCCTGGCCGTGACGCCGGACGGGCATTTCGTGGCTCTCGACGCCAAGGTGGTCATCGACGACAGCGCGGTGTGCATTGCCCCCGGATTGTCCCGTTTCGGCGACAACCGGCTGGCCACGCCGGCCGAGCGGCTGGCCCGGGACCATGGCCTGTCCTTTGTGAGCCTTTCCGGCCACATCGGCCTTGTGGCCAACGGCGCGGGCCTGGCCATGGCCACCATGGACGCCCTCGACGTCGCCGGGCTGGCCGCCGCCAACTTTCTGGATTTCGGCGGCACGGCCGACGCCGCCCGGCTGCGGGCCGCCTTTGACCTCATTTTCGTCGAACCGCGCGTCGCGGCCTGCTGCGTCAACATGTTCGGCGGCATCCTGTCCTGTGCCGACGTGGCCAAGGCCCTGCTCGAGGCCTTGGGCGACGCGCCGCCGTCGCGACCGATCGTGGTGCGCTTCGCCGGCAACGGTGCGGAGATGGGCGCGGCGCTGTTGCGTCGCCAGGGCCTGCCCTCGCTGCTCGTGGCCGACGACATGGACCAGGCCGTGGCCTTGCTGTCCGAGGTGGCGCCGGTCGGCCCGCGAAAGCCGCAGGTCGAAGTTGCGCCGGATCACTGCCGCGAGGTGGCGTCCGGCCCCCGGACGCCGGCCGCATCCGGGAAACGCGCGCCGGTGCTGCCGTCCCTGCTCGCCCTCGACGGTGCAAGCGGCGTGCTCGTCCAGGGTATCACCGGCCGGGCCGGGCGGCTGCACGCCAAGCGCATGCGGGCCTACGGGGCCAACGTGGTCTGCGGGGTGACGCCTTTCCGGGGCGGCACGGCCGTGGACGGGGTGCCGGTCTACGATACCGTGGCCGCGGCGGCCGACGCCCACGACATCGCCCTGTCCGTCATCTTCGTCCCCGGCATGGGCGCGGCCGATGCCGTGCTGGAGGCGATCGAGGCCGGTGTCCCGCGCATCGTGTGCATCACCGACGGCGTTCCCCAAAAGGACATGTTGACCGTGCGGGCGGCTTTTTCCGGGCGCGACATCCTGCTGCTCGGGCCCAACACGCCGGGCATGCTGCTGCCCGGGCGGATGCAGGCGGGCATCATGCCGGCCGAGCCCTTCATTCCCGGGCCGGTGGCGGTTTTTTCCCGAAGCGGCACGCTGACCTACGAAGTGTGCTCGCGGCTGTCGGCGGCGGGCATCGGTCAGGCCGTGGCCGCCGGCATCGGCGGTGACCCCTTCGGCGGCGCGGGTTTTGTCGAGTTGTGCGAAATGGTGCGCGACGATCCCCAGGTGCTCGGGGTGATGGTCCTCGGCGAAGTGGGGGGGCGGGCCGAAGAGGATCTGGCCGCCTATGTGGTCGAAACCGGCTACACCAAGCCGGTGGCGGCATTCGTGGCCGGTATGACCGCTCCCCCCGGCCGGGCGCTCGGCCATGCCGGGGCGCTGCTCGAACACCCCGGCGGCATAAACGCCAAGATCGCCTGCCTCGAGCGGGCCGGCATCGCCGTGTGCCCGGAACTCGGCGACGTGGCCGGCGTCATGGCCGGGCTGCTGTGTGGCCGGTAGGAGAAGATTTTTTGGAAAAGACAGAAAGTGCGAGAGGGGGACCCTTTTTGGAAAAAGGGTCCCCCTCTCGCGCTCTCCCCTCCCCAAAACTTTTCACGGTGATGGGTGGATGAAGGAATTTTTTGGGGAAAAGAGGGGGAAAGGAAAATTTGTGTGAGACGAGGGAGCCCCGCGGAGATTCAGTTCCCCTTGGGCGTGGCCGGTTCGGCCTTGGCGTTTTTCTTCTTGTCGTGCTTGGGCCGCACGTAGCCCTTGTACTTGTCCTCGATCTTGCTTTTTTCCTTGGTGAATTCAACCGCGTCCGCGGCATGTTCCCGATCCACCCAGGCGCGGTAGCGCGCTTCGGCCGCATCCGTGGCCGGGTTGGACGGTCCGTGCTCGGCCGGTTCGGCCTTGGCGCCTGGCGCGTTTTGGGACGCGGCGGCGGGCGCTTTCGGGCTTGTCGCGGCGACCGGGGCTGCCGGGTCGGCGGCCCGGGTCGGGGAGGGCAGGGCCAAAACGATGGCCGCCAGCATGATCGGCAAGAAAACCTTGTACATGGAATCTCCCTGGCGGCATAGGGCCGCGAAGATCATCGTCGAGCGAACTAACCATATTTTACCCGGTCCGGCAATGGGCCGTCGGCCACGCGCCGGGGGACCGTCCCCGCCATACTGGTCAAGGCCGCGTAAGTGCCCTATACTTCGGTTATGGCCGATACCCTCCCGCTGTTCGACGATCCCGCTTTTGTCGGGGCATTGCTCGACGCCTCGCCGGACCTTTTTTTCTACAAGGACGCGGCCTTCGTCTACCGCTTTGCCAACAAGGCCTTTTGCGAGCTTTTCGGGCTATCCTTGGAGGCCGTGGCCGGGCAGACGGATTTCGCACTTTTCGAGAAGGAAAGCGCCGAGCGCCACCGCAAGGCCGATCTCACCGTTGTGCGTACGGGACGTTTCGGCGCCTTCGAGTACGAGGTGGTGGGCGGCGGGCGATCGGTCTGGCTCGAGGTGTTCAAGACGCCCGTGCGCGACGCTTCCGGCGGCATACAGGGCATCTTTTGCTCGGCGCGCAATATCACCACCCACAAGCGGCTCGAAGTGGCGTCCCGAAACGCGCGCCTCGAACTGGAAAAGGATGCCGCCGCCCGGGCCGAGGACCTGCGCCGCGTCAACGCGGAACTGCGCCGGCAGATGGCCGAACGGAGCAAGGCGGAAAAGGCCCTGGAAGAGTCCCTGCGCACCGTCAATCTGATTTTGGAAAACAGCCCCATCGGCATCACCTTCGTTGCCGATCGCGTGGTGCAGCGGGCCAATCCGACCTTTCACGAACTGTTCGCCATGCCCCCGGATACGGGGGCCGGACGGTCGACCGCCGATTTTTATCCCGACCGCGAGGCCTATGAGGCCTTTGGCCGGGAGTTTTATTCGGTCCTTGGACGCGGGCGGCGCGTGGACACGGTGCGGCCCATGCGGCGCGCCGACGGCACGGAGTTCTGGTGCCGCATCATTGGCCAGGTGCTTTTTCCGGACAGGCCCCAGGCCGGCTCCATCTGGCTCATGGAGGACGTGACCGAGCGCCGTCTGGCCGAGGAGGCCACCTTGGCCGCCGAGCGCCTCAAGCGGGAATTCGCGGACAACATGTCCCACGAGGTGCGCACGCCGCTCAATGGCATCCTGGGCATGGCCGAGCTGCTGCTGGCCACCGACCTGACCGACGAGCAGCGGGGATTGGTGGCGACACTCAAGGAGTCGGCCGGCAACCTCACCGAACTTCTGGAAAGCATCCTCGATTTTTCGCGCCTGGACGCCGACTCCGAGGCGACCCGGAATACGCCCTTCAACATCAACAACATCATCCAGGGCGCGGTCAATTCCTTCGGTTCCTCGGCCCTGCAAAAAGGCCTGTCCCTGACCTGGCGCATCGACCCCGAAACACCGGACCTGGTCGTCGGCGACGGCGCGGGCCTGCGGCGCGTGCTGGCGGCGCTTTTGAGCAACGCCATCAAATTTACGGTCCAAGGCGGGGTGGAGGTGGCCGTCTCCGTGGGCGCGGACTGCCGGGAAGCGGTACCCGCGGCAACGGACGGGGTGGTCATGGTGTCCTTTGCCGTGCGCGACACGGGCATCGGCCTGCCCGCCGACCAGCTGGAAACCGTTTTCGAGCCCTTCCGTCAGGCCGACGGCAGCATGACCCGCCATTTCGGCGGCGCAGGCCTGGGCTTGGCCATCGCCCGGAAAATAGCCACCTCCATGGGAGGCGACCTGACCGTGGAAAGCCGGCCCGGGAGCGGCAGTGTGTTCTGCTTCACCGCGCCCTTTAGCCTTCCCCGGGACGGGGGCGCGCCCACGCCTTGACCCTGGCGGGCCGCCGGGGCATGGAAAACTATGCCGCGCCGCACCGCATCCTTTGCTCCCGAATTGTTGCGTCGTCGGGAAGATCCCGACCTCCCCGGGCTTGTGGCCCGTCTGGCCGCCTACCGTCGGCGGGCTTTTTCCCGCCATATCCATGACGCCTGGTGCGTAGGCCTCATCCTTTCCGGGGCCACACGGCTCCGGCAGGCCGGCGGCCTAGGCCGGATCACGGCCGGGGAGACGGCGCTTATTGCCCCGGGCGAGCCCCATGCCTGCAATCCCGAGCCGGACGGCAGGCTGGCCTATGTGATGTTTTTCCTGGAACGCGAAGCGGTGCGGCTTGTGGGCGTCGGCGACGAGCCGGCCTTTCGGGTGCCGCTTGTGCGGGACCCGGTTCTGGCCGCGCGCCTGTCCGGGCTGTACCGGGCCATGACCGCGCGTCGCGACCGCCTGGAAAAACAGTCGCTTTTGTGTTTGGCCCTGGCGCCGCTTTTTTCCAGGACGGAGCATTTGCCCGGACCGCCTGGCCGGGGGCTCGCCCGGGTGCGCGACTATCTGCGGGAGCACTGGCGCGACAAGGTTTCATTGACCGAGTTGGCCGAGTTGGCCGGGCAGAGCCCGAGCCATGTGCTGCGCCTGTTCAAGCGGGAATACGGCCTGCCGCCCCATGCCTATCAGAGTTTCCTGCGCGTGGAGCGGGCCAAGGCGCTTTTGGCCGGCACGGACCTGCCCGCCGCCGCCGTGGCCCAGGAAGTCGGATTCGCCGACCAGAGCCATTTGATCCGCACCTTCACGCCCCAGGTCGGGGCCACGCCCAACCAGTACCGCCTGTCCCTGCGGCGTGCGCGCCCCCGGGCGTAGCCCCGGTAGGGCAATTTTGTTCAATCCTCCCCGGGGCAGGCATGGCATGTCCTCCCGGCGCGGCCGTGGCGTCGCGGGGAGGCTCTTTTGAAAGATCACGATGGGAGTGTGGCCGCCGCCCTGGCCGTCACGCTTTTCGCCTGGGGACTTTCCTATGTCTGGACCAAGGTGGCGCTGGCGGCCATGGGGCCTTTCACCCTGGTGTGCCTGCGCTTCACCCTGGCGAGCGCGCTTTTCGGGCTGCTTTTTTGCGTCACGGGGCGACGGCCCCAGCGCCTTGGCCGGGCCGACCGCTGGCGCATGTTTGTTCTGGCCCTGCTCCAGCCCGTCGGCCATTTCGCCTTCGAGACCTGCGGGCTGGTCTACACCACGGCCTCGGCCGCGGCCCTGATCGTGGCCGCCATTCCCCTGGCCGCGCTGGCCCTGGCCGCCTGTCTCGGCCGGCAGCGGGCCGGGGCGGGGGATTTGGCCCGCATCCTCGTCTCGGCCGGGGGCGTTTCGCTGATCATCCTGGGCGGTGGCCAGGGCGGGCTTGTCGGCGGCGAGCTGGTCGGCAATCTGCTTATGGTGGGGGCGGTTATTTCCACGGCCGGCTATGTGGTGCTGGGCGGGGCGCTGGTGCGCCGCTTGGACGCCTGGACCGTTACCTTTGTGCAACTGGCCTGGGGCGCGGTGCTTTTTTTGCCGGGTTGTCTGTGGGAAATCGTCGAGCGGGGCTGGCCTGTTCTCGACGGCAGGCAGATGCTGGCGGTGGCCGCCCTGACCGTGTTGGCCAGCTTCGCCGCCTTTTTGTGCTACAATTACGTGCTTTCCCGACTTTCGCCGGCCCGGTCGGCCTTGTGGCTCAACGCCGTGCCTGTGGTGGCGGCTGTCGGGGCCTGGGCGACCCTGGGCGAACGCTTGGGCGGGTGGCAGCTTGTCGGCGGCGCGGCCGTGGTCATGGCCGTGGCCATGCCCCGTGTCGTGTCCTCGAAGTTCGGAAAATGCCGACGTGTCGTTTAAGGGGCCCAGGCAGCCGCGTCGGCAACGGCCTGACAGGCCGCTTCGGTGAGCCCGTCCATGATCGGGCCGTGGTCGAACCCGGCCAGATGCAGAAAGCCGTGGGCCACAAGCCTGGTGAGGTGCCCGGTCGGGTCCTGGCCGTAGAGAAAGGCCTCGCGCACGGCCGTGTCGCGGCTGACGGCCATTTCCCCGAGATAGTCCGGCCGGTCGGGATCGTCGGCCGGGAAGCTCAACACGTTGGTCGGGCCGCAAAGCCCCAGATAGTCGCGGTTGAGCCGCGCCATCTCCGCGTCGCCCACCAGCCGCAGGTCGAAGTCGCGTCCCGGGAGGTCCAGGGCGGCCAGGATGCGCCGGCAAAGCGCGTCGAGCTCCCGGCGCGAGACGGGGAGTTCCGGTTGGATGGGCCCGCGCGCCACCCCGATCATGCGGCGTGTTCCGCCGCGTTTTTAGGGCCAACGGCGCACACCGGCTCCTCGCGGGTCTTGCCGTTTTTGACCTCGGTCGTCTTGGCGCTCGGGTATTCGATGCGCTGGTGGAAGATGCCGGTCAGGATGCGGTGGAAGGTCTCGGAAAGCAGGGTCAGGTCCTTGAGTGTGAGCTGGGAATCGTCCAGCTCGCCCTCGGTGTAGATCTTGCGCACGATGTTTTGGATATGGCCCTTGATGCGGCTCGGCGTGGGATCGACCAGGGTGCGGCTGGAGGCCTCGATGGCGTCGGCCAGGAGAATCAGCCCGGCTTCCTTGCTTTGGGGCTTGGGGCCGGGATAGCGGTAATCCTCTTCGCGGATGGGCTCCTCGCCCTTGGCCTCGGCCTGTTCCTTGGCCTTGTGGTGGAAGTAGGCGATCAGCGTGGTGCCGTGGTGCTGGCCGATGAGGTCGGTGATCTGCTGGCCCAGGCGATGTTCCCTGGCCAGTTCCACTCCTTTTTTGACGTGGGCGATGAGGATCAGCGCGCTCATGGACGGGGCCAGCTTGTTATGCCGGTTTTCCTTGCACGAGATGTTTTCGATGAAATAGTGCGGGCTCTTGAGCTTGCCGATGTCGTGGTAGAGCGCCGCCACCTTGCCCAGAAGCGGGTTGGCCCCGATGGCCCGGGCTCCGGCCTCCACCATGTTGGAGACGATCAGCGAATGGTGGTAGGTGCCCGGCGCCTTGACCATGAGCTCCTGCAGGAGCGGCTGCTCAAGGTTGAGAAGTTCCATGAGCCGAAAGCGCGACGTGTAGCCGAAGAGAAGCTCCATGATGGGCGCGATGCCGACCACGGCCAGAAGCGACAGAAAGGCGGAGAGCGCCACGAAGACGAGGCCCGTGCCGGTCACGGCCGGCGTGCTCAGGTCCATGAGATTGATGGAAACCCACATGACGCACAGCGCGGCGAAAAGCGGCAGGGTGGCCCTGAGCACCTGGGACCGGGTCTCCGAACGCTTCATGAGGTAGATGTAGATCATGGAGCCGACGAAATAGTAGCAGAAGGCGCCGATGCCGCCGAAGACCATGTTGGAGGCCAGAAAGGCCAGGATGAGGCTGACGAAGATGCACAGGCGCTTGGAGAAAAAAAGCGCCAGGATGCCCGCCGCCCCGGCCATGGGCAGGCTGAAGGCGAAATAGAGCGCCCGCGTGCCCTCGGGCAGCCCGCTGCCCCCCGGCAGCGTGACCACGTCGGCCATCTTGGCCAGCAGGCCGAAAATGACCAGGATCACGGCGAGAAACATCCAGTCCGTGTTGCGCAGCCGTTTGACGCCGGTGCGCTCCAGGGACGCGTAGAGCACGGCCAGAAACATCAGGCACATGCCGAAGATCCCGAGCGCCCGCAGCATGTTGTAGGAACCCTTGCGGTGGGAGTAGAGGGCTTGCAGCTTCAGCTGCTGGATGGGGCCCACGCGCTCGCCCTGGCGCACGATGACCTCGCCCTTCTTGATGATGTAGTAGAGCGGCTCCACGGCCTGGCTGATTTCGCGGCGGCGGGACTGGGTCGTTTCCTGGTTGAAGGTCATGTTCGGGGCGATGAAGGGATTGACCAGGGTGTAGACGGCCTTGCGCACCCGAAAGGGTTTGTTCATGGACACCTTGAGCATGTGTTCCATGTCGTCCTTGACCTGCTTGATGTCCTTGAGGTCGCGGGTGTCCATGCGCAGCGTTTCCATCATGGACGGCAGGTCGCGGATGAGGATGCCGTTTTTGTACGGCGCGAACAGGGCGGCGGAGGCCACCACGCCCTGTTCGTAGTTCTGCTTGAGCCAGGGCAGGACGTCCTGGTCGATCAGGTTCTTGAAGCCGTCCTGGCGCCAGACCTCGATGATCTCGCCGCCGATTTCGGTGTTGAGGTTCTCGGCGATCTGCCAGCGCAGCTTGTCCAGGTCCTCGCCGCCGGCGGTGCGCACCGAGGTCAGGATGTCGTCCACGCTCTTGACCAGGGCCTCGTAGGGCAGCGGGCTGACGTCGAAAACAGGGGGCTGGGACTGGGCCACCTGCTCGCGCTTGCGGCTGGTGGCTTCCACGTCCTCGATCTGGAGATTCTGGTCGGCGGCCACGTCCTGGGTCGCGATTTCGCCGGCGGTGAATATCTTGACGGAATTATCGAGCCCGAGCCGGGCAATGAAACTCAGGGCGAAGACAATGGCCAAAAAGAAGACGAACCCCGGCAGCCCGTTGGCCGTGACCGCACAGCATACGGCCTGCGCGCCGGGATGACTTTTAAGCTTCCTTTTGACCTTGTTTGCTATCTCGCTCATAGGCCTTGACGATCCTTCCCACAAGGGGATGGCGGATCACGTCCGCGTCGCTAAAGGATATGAAATCGATGCCGCACACGTTTTTGAGCACGCGTCTGGCCTCGACGAGGCCGGAGACGGCCCGGGAGGGCAGGTCGATCTGGGTCACGTCGCCGGTGACCACGGCCTTGGAGGCCAGGCCCAGGCGCGTGAGAAACATCTTCATCTGTTCCGGGGTGGTGTTTTGCGCCTCATCCAGGATGATCAGCGCGTCGTTTAAGGTGCGGCCGCGCATGAAGGCCAGCGGGGCCACCTCGATCACGCCCGTTTCCAGCATCTCCCGGACCTTCCGGAAGTCGAGCATGTCGTTTAGGGCGTCGTAGAGCGGGCGCAGGTAGGGATTGATCTTCTCCACCAGGTCGCCCGGCAAAAATCCGAGCTTCTCGCCGGCTTCCACCGCCGGCCGGGTAAGGATGAGCCGCTTGACCTTGCGTTCGAGCAGGAAGCTCACGCCCATGGCCACGGCCAGATAGGTCTTGCCGGTGCCGGCCGGGCCGATGCCGAACACGAGGTCATGCCTGCGGATGGAGGCGAGGTAGTCGCGCTGGGTGGCGGTCTTGGGCACCACGGTCTTTTTGGCTGAAACCACCAGCCCTTCCTCCCGGTACACCCGGTTGAGGCTGGCCTCGGGTTCCTTGGCCAGGACGGAGAGCGCCTGTTCCACGTCGGCGGGATAGACGGGCTTGCCCTGGCGCAAGAGCCCGTAGAGCTGCACCAGGACGTTGGCCACGTGGGCCAGGGTTTCCTCGGAATCGGCGCGCAGGATGACGGCGTTGCCCCGGGTGTCGAGACGCGCCCCGGATTTGCCGGCGATCAGGGCGATGTTGGCGTTGTGGGGACCGAAGAGGTCCCTGGCCAGCTCCGAGTCGTCGAACTCCAGCCGCCGTTCGTGCTCAAGGGTTTGCATCATGGTGTCACGAAGCGGTTACGGTCAAATGCCGCGCGTATGGCCCATGCCCGCACCTAATACAACCCGGCGACAAGTACAAGCGGATGGCGGCATTCATGATGGTTCCCGCAATATTTCCAAGTGTGGGTCCGGGGTGACCCGCAACGTTTCCAACAGATTGGTCACGGTCACGCGCCCCGTGGCCGCGCCCTTCACGCGCCGCACGTCGGCCACCCGGGCCAGCATGACGTCGGCCGCGCCCGCCTTGCCGGCAAAGCTGGCCAGGGCCGCCAGTCCCGCCGCTTCGAGCAGGCTTCGCCGGGGCACCTCCCGGCCGGGATGGTCCCGGCGCAGGATGACGTGGGCTCCGGGCCCGCCAGCGGCGTGCAGCCACAGGTCGAAGTGGCTGGCCTTGCGCAGGAGCTGCTCGCCGGCCTTGGCGTTTTTGCCGCGAAGAACCAGAAAACCGTCGGAGGTGCGGTAGACGTTGGCCGCAATGCCCGAGACGATGGCAGGTGTTGGGGGCGCGGGCTTTTTCGTGCCCGCGACGTGTTCCCGACCTTGTAAGTATTTTTTGGCGACTTGCAAGTCCCCCCGGCGCCTGGCGATGGCGGTGAGCCCCCGTTCGCCCTTTGCCGCCAAATGATAGAGCTTTTGCATGTTGCCAAGCACCGAAAGCGACGGATCCAGGGCGAGCTCCCGACTGCCGCCGTCCGGGGTTGTCACGGAAAGTGCGTGGAGTTTTGCCTGTTTATCCAATACGTGCAGCCGCGCTGCGATCAGATTGGCGTCGGCGCGCCGGGCGATAAAGGCCCGCATGCGCGCCTCGTCGGCGTCGAGTTTGGCCAGGGCTCTGGTCAGCCGGCGTTTGCCGGCCGTCCGGGCGGCGGATTGGGGCGCGGCTTCCCGTCCCGACACCTCGCCGAAGGCCAGCGGTTCGCCAAAGGCGGCGGCCGCGGCGAGCGCCGAGGAAAAGGCGCGCACCTCCCGGCCGCCTTTGGACCCGTCCGGCCAGGACACGGGCCAGACGGCCTCGGGCTCGCCGTTTTTCATTTCCACGAAAGCACCTTCCGCCGTCTCGCCCTGGAGGCTGGCATAGATGGCCTGGGCCTCCCCTAGGGGCAGCCCGGCCAGCCGGCGGCGCAGGGCCGGGGAGAGCTGGGGATTTCCCCGCCAGATCTCGGGGTCGGTCAGCACCGCCGTCAGCGGTGGCCAGGAGAGCCGGTCGTCGGGGGGAGGCGACGGCGCGTCGGCCAGACGGGGAAAGGACCGGGGATCGAGGACGAGGCAGGGGCCTTCCCCGGCCAGGACCAGCGTCAGGACGCGGTGGGGCCAGTCGGCGACGACGCCGGCCACCCTTCGGCCGCGCAGGTGCTTGCGCAGGCGCATGGCCGCTTCCGGGGCGCGTCCGGGCTGGTTGGTCTTCTGGGGCGAGAGAAACAGGAAGAAACGGCCCGTACCGTATCTGACGTGGAGGTACAGGGTCTTTTTCCCCCCGGTCACGGCGGGATCGCCGCCGGGCGGCATGTACAGCGCCAGGGAGATGACGTTGGGGCTTGGCAGAAAGATCTTTTCCACCCGGGCTCCGGGCAGGACGCGTGCCAGTTCCCGGGCCAGGGAGCGAAAGAAGACGGCCTCCATGGAAGTTGTCCGATGCGCCGGTCAGCGCGCCCGGCAGGCGGGTTGCGGGCGCGGGGGGTGGAACAAGAACATGATCCGGCGGCCAAGGAGCAAAGCGGGGCTAGTCCCCGCGCAGGTTCTCGTCGGCTTCCTGCTTGCTTTTACACTTGATGCAAAGCGTGGTGACGGGACGGGCCTTGAGCCTGGCCACGCTGATGTCCTCACCGCACTCCACGCATTGGCCATAGGTGCCGTCGTCGATACGTTCAAGGGCTTCCTTGACCTTCTTGATGAGCCGGCGTTCGCGGTCTCGCAGGCGCAACGTGAAAGCCCGATCGGACTCGGCCGTGGCCCGGTCGGCCGGGTCGGCGTAGACCTCCACGGTGTCGGTCATGTCCTCGATGGTCTCCTCGCCTTTCTTGAGGATATCCTGGAGCATGCCGTTTAAAAGTTCCCGGAAAAATTCGACATCCTTGGGATCCATGCGGTCCTCCTGGGTCTGGCCTGCCGGCTCCGACTTTGAAATTGACTTCCCTACCGCAAACCTTCAGCGAGGTAAAGGGGCGAACTCCCGGCGGGCGCGTCCTTGCCTAGCCCGGTCCGCAATTGTTAGGGGGATTAAGTGCGGGACGCGGCGCGTCGATGGCAAGCCCTTTTTCCCCCGCGGGACGGATGGAAACGGACCGTCACGCTTTGTCCGGCTCGCCGGAACTTCCCTTTTCATGTAAAGTAGGTATGCTGTCATTTGGTTGCCATCGAAACGTACGCGACCGGCCGTCATGGTCGCCTCTCCCGGTTCCCGGGATCGTCCGGGGACCGGGACGTGTAACCATCCCCATCAGGAGGGAATCATGAGCGAAAAGGAATGCGCCTATTATCGCACCCTGTATGAAGTGGCCAAAGGCATCAATTCGAGCCTGGAGCCCGTCACGGTGCTGCGGGCCATCGTGGAGCAGGTGGCCAGGGCCCTTGACGCCAAGGCCTGCTCCATCCGCCTTCTGGACAAGAAGGGGAAGACGCTTCTGGCCAGCACCTCATATGGCTTGAGCAAGGGCTACCTGCGCAAAGGCCCGGTCGAAGTGGCCAAAAGCAAGCTGGACCAGGAAACCCTGGCCGGCAATATCGTCCAGATCAAGGACGCCGGTTCCGATTCCCGTTTCCAGTATCCCGAGGCCGCCAAGGAAGAGGGCATCGCCTCGGTCATGGTCCTGCCGCTGACCGTCGAGGGACGCGCCATCGGCGTGCTGCGCCTCTATTGCGACAAGGTCCGGGAATTCGAGGAAGGCGAGGTCCATTTCGCCACGGCCATCGCCAACCTAAGCGCCATTGCCATCGAGAACGCCCGGCTGCATCAGGCGCTCAAGACCGATTACGAACTGCTCACGGCCTACGATTACACCATCCACGAGTAGCGGGAGAAGCCCTTATGAATAAATTGCGCATAGCCATCAACGGCTTCGGCCGCATCGGCCGGCAGGTGCTCAAGGCCATGATCGAGCACCACGCCGACGCCATGGAAGTCGTGGCGATAAACGATCTTTTCGACGTCGAAACCAACGCCCACCTGCTCAGTTACGACACCAACTACGGCAAGCTGCCCGTGGCCGCCTCGGTCGAGGGCGACATCATGGTCGTCGGCGACTGGCGCATTCGCAACTATGCCGAACGCGACCCCCACGGGTTGCCCTGGGACGAGCTTGGCATCGACGTGGTCATCGAATCCACGGGCATTTTCCGCACCGGACCCAAATGCCAGGCCCACATCGAAGCCGGCGCGAAAAAAGTCATCATCACCGCCCCGGCCAAGGAAGAGGACCTGACCGTGGTGCTCGGCGTCAACCAGGACAAGTACGACCCGGCCACCCACCACATCCTGTCCAACGCCTCGTGCACCACCAACTGCCTGGCGCCGGTGGCCAAGGTCATCCATGACAGCTTCGGCATCGTCAAGGGCGTCATGACCACCATCCACTCCTACACCAACGACCAGCGCATCCTGGACCAGCCGCACAAGGACCTGCGCCGGGCCCGGGCCGCCGCCTGCAACATGATCCCCACCTCCACCGGCGCGGCCCAGGCCGTGGCGTTGGTGATTCCGGACCTCAAGGGCAAGTTTTCGGGCCTGTCCGTGCGCGTGCCCACCCCGACCGTGTCCCTGGTCGACTTCGTGGTCCAGGTGGAAAAATCCACCTCCACCGAGGAGGTCCGGGCCAAGCTGAAGGAAGCCGCCGCCGGGCCGCTTGCGGGCATCATGGGCGTTTCCGAAAAGCCTCTCGTGTCCATGGATTTCAAGGGCGATCCCCGGTCGAGCATCGTGGACGCCGAGTACACCACCGTCCAGGGCGGGGACATGGTCAAGATCCTGTCCTGGTACGACAACGAATGGGGCTATTCCTGCCGGGTGGCCGACCTGGTCGCCTTCATGGCCGCCAAGGGCCTGTAGTTCCCCCATAGGATCGACCGTTACGGGCGGGAGGGCAGACGTGCCTTCCCGCCTTTTTTGTGGTCTGCGGACCGGCAGCTGTTTTTGTTTTCAAAATGTTTGACTATCAAAAAATAATTGCATAAAGATTCTCTTGCATAAAGATGTTTTTTGCAAGGAGTACCCATGATAGGACGTTTTTCCAGCCTCGGGGCGTACAAAGGGCTTTTCACGCTGCGGGAGTTCTACCGCTGCCTGTCCGGCGGCGGGCTGGCCCTGGCCGCCTTCATTGTCGGACAGGCGGGGGGGCCGCTGTGGCTGGCCGTGCTGCTGGGACTGGCTTCGGTGGCGATCAACGGCTTGCCCATCGTCATCGAGGCGGCCAGGGGGCTCTACGAACGCCGGATCAACGTGGACGAGCTGGTGAGCCTCGCCATCGTGGCCACGCTGCTGCAGGGCGAGGTGCTGGCCGCCGCGGTCATAAGCTTCATCATGACGCTCGGGTCGCTGATCGAAGAGGCGGTCAGCGACGGGGCCAGGCGGTCCATCGAAGGACTCGCCGCGCTTTCGCCCCAGGAGGCGGTGCTCGTGACCGACGACGGGGACGAGCGCGCCGTGTCCGTGGCCGACATCCGCCTTGGCGACACGGTGCTGGTGCGTCCGGGCGAACGCATCCCGGTCGACGGGGTCATCGAGTCCGGCACGACGGCCGTGGACGAGTCGGCGCTGACCGGCGAATCGCTCCCCCGCGAGCGCCGTCCCGGCGACGCCATCCTGGCCGGCACGCTCAACTACACCGGCCGGATCACGGCCCGGGCCGTCAAGGTGGGCGAGGACACCACCTTCGGCAAGGTGGTGAAACTTGTGGTCGCGGCCGAGGCCGGCAAGCCCCGGGCGGCGCGCATCGTCGACCGCTACGCCCGGTGGTTTACGCCGCTGGTGCTTTTGGCGGCGGGGCTAGCCTGGCTTTTTTCCGGCCAGCTGGACCGGGCCGTGGCCGTGCTGGTGGCCGGCTGCCCGTGCGCGCTTTTAATGGCCGCGCCGACGGCCACGGTGGCGGCTGTCGGCCGGGCGGCCCGGCGGGGCATCCTCATCAAGGGCGGGCAGTTCCTGGAAGAAGCGGGCCGGGCCGATGTGGTCCTTTTCGACAAGACCGGCACCCTGACCCTGGGCCGGCCGGCCGTGACCGAGGTCGCTTGGACCGACGGGGAATCGGCGGCGGGCGTCATCGGCTGCGCCGCCTGCCTGGAGCGGGAGAGTTCCCATCCGCTGGCCTCGGCCATTTGCGACGAGGCCCGGCGTCTGGGTCTTGAGCCGGCCGCGCCCGAGTCCATGAGCGCCGCCATCGGCCTTGGGCTTCGCGGCACGGTGGCCGGCAGGGCCGTGGAAGTGGGCAGCCCGGAGATGGCCGGCGGCGCGGAAACGCTCCCGTCCCCGCTTCGGGAATGCCTGGCCGCCATTCGGGAGCAGGGGGCAACGGGGCTCGTGGTGCGTCGGGACGGCGAGGCCATCGGCGTCATCGGCGTGGCCGACGCGACCAGGGGGATGGCCGCCCGCGCCGTGGCGGCGCTGCGCGAACTCGGCATCAAAACCGTCGGCATCCTGTCCGGGGACCACGAGAAGGCCGTGGCCGCGCTGGCCGGCCGGGTCGGCGTCACCGACATGTGGGCGGGCCTTGCCCCGGGGGACAAACTTGATATCCTGTCCCGGTTTCAGGAGCGGGGCGGCCGGGTGCTTTTTGTCGGCGACGGGGTCAACGACGCCCCGGCCCTTGCCCGGGCCAACGTGGGCGTGGCCATGGGCGCGGTGGGCTCGGACGTGGCCCTGGAAACGGCCGATGTGGCGCTAGCCGACGACGACATCGCCAAACTGCCGTTTCTCATCCATCTGGGCCGGCGCATGACGTGGCTCATCGGCGTCAACATCGGCCTGGGGCTCCTTTTCAACTCCGTGGCCATCCTGGGCGGGGCCTACGGCTACCTGTCGCCGGTCGCGGCCGCGATTTTCCATAACGTGGGGTCGGTGGTGGTGGTGCTGTCCTCGGCCAGCCTTGCCTTGACCAGGGAGCCGGACCTTTATGCCGGCAAGGAGGCCTGATCCGTCATGGAGCATGAAAAGCTCACCCGATTGCTCATTGCCTTTTACGAGAAGTTTTCGTCCTGGGAGCATGGGGTGGTCAAGGAAAGCGGGCTGACGTTGCCCCAGATGCACACCTTGGAGATCCTCGGGGCCGACGGCGACCTGCGCATGACCGAGCTTGCCGCCAGGATGGGGGTGACGACCGGGTCGCTGACGGTGCTGGTGGACAGGCTGGAGCGGGGCGGATTCGTGGCCCGCCGGCCTCATGAGACGGACCGGCGCTCCATCCGCGTGGGGCTCACTCCCGAGGGGGAGCGGCTTTTCACCGAGCACCATGCGCTGCACGAGAAGTTGACGAGCGAGATCCTGTGCGATCTCTCGCCCGAGGAGGCGGAGCAGTTCGCCGGCATGCTGGAGCGCATTACGGCTTGTTTGTGATGGTCGGTTGATCAGTTGGTTGGCTGGTTGGTCGGCGGGGCAGGGCGCGCGGCCGTGCGCGGCGCATATTTGAAGAATACGCCTTCACGCCCGCGCGCCCTCCCCCCCCGACCCTGGACACGCGACTCATCAGCCTGTTGTGAAAGTCCTCTTTCGCAGGCTGCTGTAGATTTTTGCTGGAATGGAAAAAGTCAATATCGGCAGGAAGTAGCCTCAATGAAGCTTTGAACGTTCGTCTGCTACGCTTGGGAACAAGTATTTTTTTGCCCCGTTGAAAGTTTTTGAAGGGGGTCCAGGGGGAAACTTTTTTCAAAAAGTTTCCCCCTGGCCGCCGGAGGCGTTCCTTCCTCCCTCGCCCCTTTCTACCGCATCGCCTCGGGGAACAGCTTGGCCCCCAGTTCGCGCAGCTTGTATTTCTGCACCTTGCCGCTGGTGGTCAGGGGGAACTCCTTCACGAAGGCGATGTATTTCGGAATCTTGTGCCAGGCGATCTGGCCCCGGCAGAAGTCGCGCACTTCCTCGGGCTCCATGGCGACGTCCTTTCGAAGGATGATGTAGGCGCCCACTTCCTCGCCGTACTTGCGGCTGGGGACGCCGGCCACCTGGACGTCGGCGATGCCGGGCATGGTGTAGAGGAACTCCTCGATTTCGCGGGGATAGATGTTTTCGCCGCCCCGGATGATCATGTCCTTGATGCGGCCGGTGATGGTCACGTAGCCGTACTCGTCCATGACGCCGAGGTCGCCGGAATGCAGCCAGCGGTCCTTGTCGATACATTTGGCCGTGGCTTCGGGGTTGTTGTAGTAGCCCTTCATGGCGTTGTAGCCGCGACAGCACAGTTCCCCCTGCTTGCCGCGCTCCATCTCCACGCCCGTGTCCGGATCGGCCACCTTGACCTCGACGTGGGGGAAGGCCCGGCCCACGCCCCCGACCCGGTAATGGAAGGGGTCGGTGATATCGGTCTGGGTCATGCCGGGCGAGCTTTCGGTCAGCCCATACACGCTCGTGATTTCCTTCATGTACATCTTCTCGGTCACCTGCCGCATGGTCTGGGTGGGACAGACCGAGCCGGCCATGATGCCGGTGCGCAGCGACGAGAAGTCGAACTTCGGGAAGAGCTTGTGCTCCAGGATGGCGATGAACATGGTGGGCACGCCGTAGATGGCCGTGCACTTTTCCTGTTCGATGCTCATCATGGAATGCACCGGGTTGAAGACCTCGGTAAAGACCATGGTTGTGCCGTGGTTGACGCAGGCCATGACCCCGAGCACGCAGCCGAAACAGTGGAACAGCGGCACCTGGACGCACAGTTTGTCGTTGTGCGTGAAGCGCTGTCGCTGGCCGATGGAGTAGCCGTTGTTGACGATGTTGTGGTGGCTCAGCATGACCCCCTTGGGGAAACCGGTGGTTCCCGAGGTGTACTGCATGTTCACCACATCGTGGCAGGTAAAGGTGGCCTGCCTTGCGCGCAGGTCCTCGTCGGTGACGGTGCGGGCCAGACCCAGGATCTCGGGGATGGAGTACATGCCCCGGTGTTTTTCCACGCCGAGGAAGCAGACGCGCTTCAAGTGCGGGAAGGTCTCGCTTTTAACGGCCCCGCGCTGCATGGTGCGCAGTTCCGGGGCCAGGCCGTAGAGGATCTCGATGTAGTCCGAGTCGCGGAACCCGTTGGTAATGAAGATGTTTTCCGCTTCGGAGTTGGTCATCAGGTACTTGAGCTCGTTGCGCTTGTAGGCGGTGTTGACCGTGAGCAGCACGGCCCCCATCTTGGCCGTGGCGAACATGAGCGCCACCCAGAAGGGCACGTTGGTGGCCCAGAGCGCAACTTTCTCACCCTTTTCGATGCCAAGCGCGATAAGCCCCTTGGCCAGCTCGTCGGTCAATTCGTCGAACTGTCGCCAGGTCAGCCGGTAGTCCCGGTCCACGTAGACCACGGCTTCCTGATCCGGGTATTTGGTGGCCGTCTGGTGGAGCAGCTCACCGAGCGTCAGGTCGAAAAGCGGCGGCTCGTGCAGTGGAGGAGGCACAAAGGTCATACTGTGGCTCCTTTCGTTATTGCGGGATGTACAGCACGGCGTAGATGTCGGTTCTTTGCGCGTTGCCGCAGCCGACATAGTGGGGCACCACCGAGTTGTAGTAGATGGAGTCGCCGGGGGCGAGGACATGGCGTTCGTTGCCCAGGATCACTTCCAACTCGCCGGTAACGACCACGATGAACTCCTCGCCCTCGTGGGAGGACAGCGGTTTTTCGGCCGCGGCGTCCTCGTCGGGGTAGACCTCGATGAAAAAGGGCTCCATGTGGCGATCGGTCTTGCCCCGGCCCATGGAATGGTAGCGGAAGGCGGCGCGTTTGCCCCGGGCCTTTCTGAGCACGGCGTCGTCCTCGGCCCTGTCGGCCCGGCAGGTCAGGCACACATCGCCGTCCACGGCGTCGTCCATGAAGGTGCCCAGGCGCTGGCCCAGGGCCAGGGCTATCTTGAGCAGGGGGCCGATCGAGGGAGTGACGTCCTCTTCTTCCAGGGCGGTCAGGAAATCCACGGAAAGGCCCGTGCGCCGGGAAAGTTCCTCGCGGGAAAGCTCCTGGCCCTCGCGGTACGTGCGAATGCGATCACCAAGCTTTTTGTCGCTCATGGCTCCCTCGTTGGTAGAATCTGAAGTAAGGTGGGGCGGAAATGACGGCACAGCCCCGTGAAGCAGCTTCCATAGCCCAAGGTTTGGCGAAATTCCAGCCGTTTTTGCAGGGCCCCGGCCGTGAAAAAAATTGACAACCCCCTTTGACGTGCGAAAAGACGGGGAAGCGCGATTGCATCCAAAACATCAGGCAAGGGGACTCTCATGAGCAAGGAAATCGGACCCGTGCGGGAAATCGCCATGCGGCTTCGCGGCATCCGCGAAGTGACGGGTTTCAGCATGGAGCAACTGGCCGAGGCCACGGGCGTTTCGGCGGATCAGGTGCTGCTGTACGAAACAGGGGAAGAAGAAATTCCGGTCAGCTACCTCTACGAAGTGGCCAAGGCGGCCGGCGTCGACCTTACGGCGCTTTTGACCGGCGGCGAGGCCCACCTGCACGCCTATTCCCTGGTGCGCGACGGCAATGGCCTGTCCGTGGACCGGCGCAAGGCCTACAAGTACCAGTCCCTGGCCTACCGCTTCCACAAGCCGCTCATGGAGCCGTTTCTGGTCACGGTGCCGCCCAAGGCCGAGTCGGAGATGGAATTCAACCGGCATCTGGGCGAGGAATTCATCTACATGCTGCGCGGGCGCATGGAAGTGCGCCTCGGCGACGAGGTGCTCACCCTCGAACCCCACGATTCCCTGTATATTTCCTCGCGTACTCCCCATGCCATGCGGGGACTCGACGACACGGAAGCCGAATTCCTCGACGTGATTATCTAGCCGGGCGCCGATTGCCCATGCGGTGTCCGGCCGAGTCGATCCATGCCAAAGCGTTTCACGCGACACCAACCTATTGCCCTTGGAGCCCAAGACCATGCCTGTCGCCAAACTGCGACCCCAAACGTATCGTGAACTGCTGGAGACCGTGTCCGTCTCCGTGCCCGAAAACTATAATTTCGCCTTCGACTTTCTCGACACCGAGGCCGCCGCGGACCCGACCCGCCCGGCCATGATCCATATCGACAAGGACGGCACCCGCCGGGATTTCGACCTGGCCTTTTTCAGCAAGGAATCGGCCCGGATGGCCAATGCCTTCAAGGACGCGGGCCTCAAGAAGGGCGACCGCGTCATGGTCATCCTCTACCGTCGGCTGGAGTGGTGGGTGACCATGCTGGCGCTGCACAAGCTCGGGGCCGTGCCCGTGCCCTCGCCCAACCTGCTCACCCCCCACGATATCGACTTCCGGGTCAATTATGCCGGCATCAAGGCCATCATCGCCGAGGATTCGGTCGTCTCCCGGGTGGAGGACGCCCGGCCGACCTGTCCGACGCTTTCCGTCCTCATCCATGTGGGCGAGGCCCCCATGCCGGCGGGCTGGCTCGACTACGAAACCATCCGCGCCGCCGCCTCGGACGTCTTTCCCCGGACCGCCGACGCCCCCGGCGGCAAGGACACGCTGCTCATCTTC
The DNA here is from genome assembly GCF_047785625.1 of Solidesulfovibrio sp. C21. NCBI lineage: Bacteria > Pseudomonadati > Thermodesulfobacteriota > Desulfovibrionia > Desulfovibrionales > Desulfovibrionaceae > Solidesulfovibrio > Solidesulfovibrio sp. C21. Next base: position 15,315 of record NZ_JBLODY010000021.1, on the reverse strand, counting down.
TTCTCCTCCGGCACCACCGGCATGCCCAAGATGGTGGAGCACACCCACGCCTACGCCCTGGGCCACATGCCGACCGGCGTCTACTGGCACAACCTGGAGCCCGGCGACATTCACCTCACCGTGGCCGACACCGGCTGGGGCAAGGCCGTGTGGGGCAAGTTCTACGGCCAGTGGATGGCCGGGGCCACGATCTTTGTCTGGGATTTCCGCGGCAAGTTCCATCCGGCGGAGTTGCTCGAGATCATGAGCAGGCACAAGGTCACGACCTTTTGCGCCCCGCCCACGGTCTACCGATTCCTCATCCGCGAGGACCTCAAGAAATACGACCTGTCGGCGCTGCGCTACTGCACCACCGCCGGCGAGCTCTTAAACGACGGCGTGTTTCGGGCCTGGAAGGAGATCACGGGGCTGCCCATCTACGAAGGCTACGGCCAGACCGAGACCTGTCTGCAAATCGCCACGTTTCCCTGCATGGAGCCCAAGCCCGGTTCCATCGGCCGGCCGGCTCCGGGCTGGAACGTGACGCTCCTCGACGAAGAGGGGCATACCTGCCCGACGGGCGTGGAAGGCGAAATCTGCATCGGGCTCGAGGACGACAAGAACGTCGGGCTTTTCGCCGGCTATCTGCTGGAGCCGGCAAAAACTTCCTCGGTCGTGATCAACGGCTACTACCACACGGGCGACAAGGCCTGGATGGACGAAGACGGCTACTACTGGTTCCTCGGCCGCACCGACGACCTCATCAAGTCGAGCGGCTACCGCATCGGGCCGTTCGAGGTGGAAAGCGCGCTCATCACGCACAAGGCCGTTGTCGAGGCGGCGGTGACCGGCGTGCCCGATCCCGTGCGCGGCCAGGCGGTCAAGGCCACCGTGGTTTTGGCTCCCGGGTACGATCCGTCCGACGAGTTGGCCAAGGAGCTGCAAAACCACGTGAAAAAGGAAACCGCGCCCTACAAGTACCCGCGCGTCATCGACTTCGTGGACGAACTGCCCAAGACCATCAGTGGCAAGATCAAGCGGGCCGAGATCCGCGCCCGCGATGCGAATAGGGAGATATAGAGAGAGAAGATGCCTCCGGCGGCCAGGGGGAAACTTTTTGAAAAAAGTTTCCCCCTGGACCCCTTTCAAAAACTTTCAAAGGGGTGACGGAGAATTTTTCAAAGTGAGATCAGAGAAACTGGAAAATGAGCAAAACTGACTTGCTGTGGCTCGTGGTCGCAGGCGTCGGCGTTGTCTTGACCGTGCTTTTTTTCCTGCTGCCGCCTGACAAGCCCAGCCAGCACAACGGCTGCAAGTAGGTTCCCCTTAAAGAGAGGGACCTCTCTTGCGTTTTCTCCCTCCTCAATTTTCCGCCTTGTGGGATGAGAGAGGTAAAAGTTTGTTATCATTAAAAGTCTTTGGAAAGGGGGCCCGGGGGGAGAACCTTTCTTCAGAAAGGTTTCCCCCCGGTTACGCCCTATAGCATCCTGACCAAACGCGGATTGACATGGAAGGCCCGGCCGGTCTTGGCCAGCTCGGTTCCGCCCACGCGCACGATGTCGGCCGTGGCGGCGTAGGATTTAAACAGCCCGCCGATGCCGAGCGACGCGAAGAGCCTTGGGTGTTCGCGTCGGGCCGCCGCGAAGGCCGCCACCTTCTCCAGGTTTCCGAAACCGCTTGAAAGCACGATATCCACCGTGTCGTGTCCGGCCGCGTCGAGCGCCCGGCGCACGGCCAGGGCGCTGGCCACGGTGACGCCGGGACCGGTCTGATAGGTGCGCCCGTCGAAGGCGACGCCTCCCTGCCCGATGCATTCCCCGGCCGTGTCCAGACGCACGGCGTCGAGCCGTTGGCCAAGGGCTCCGGCCGTGTCCAGGGAATCGTCGACCTCGTGGTTGAAGGTGTCGACCAGGGCGATGCGGGGACAGGAGCGTTCGATGTGCCGGTCGAAGGCGATGGTGGCTTCGCGCGTGGCGTGCTCCCGGCCGACCCGGGAGGCAAAGGCCAGGACCAGCGCGTGGGGAATGGTGCCGACGCCTTGGGATAGGCCGGCGGCCCTGGCTCCGGCGTCCGTGGCGCAGGAATCGAAGCCCGCGCTGACGGCGGCCTGGCAAAACGCTTCCTCCCGCGACCAGTGCCAGTGCCGCGCGCCGAAATACATCAGCGGCGTGTCCGGCAGCAGTTCGCGGATGGCGGCGGCCTTGGCCGCGACCTCCCGCGTCGTGGGTTCGGGCAGGCCGCAGGCAAGCGACGTGGCGGCGCTGACGATGCCGAGATAGAGCGTTTCCAGCTCGATGAAATCCAGAAGCGGCCCGGTAATGTGCATGACCGGCTCAAGGGGCGAAAAATCCGCGCCCTCGGGCAGGGCGAGGATTTCCCCGCCATGGTCGGCCAGGGGCGAAAAGGCCCGGAACACGGCCACGGCTTCGTCTATGCCGGCGAACTTCCCCGGTCCGTCCCGGAAAAACACCTGCATGGTCGCGATGGGGTTGAGGCCTTCGGCCTCCAGGATCTGCCGGGATCGAAGGAAGTATTTGTCCGCATAGGGCTGCGGGCTTTCGGGCAGCGTGTGCATAATACTTATTTTATCCTTTAATGGCAGGTGGTTCAAGGGCAATGCGGCCGATTCGGGTGTTTTTCTTTCTTTTCGTGACCATTGGAGCGGAAAAGACGCCAGTCGCGGCTGTTCCTGAACCGGGGCAGCCAGCGCATGGCCACGAGCGCCGCCAAAAGCAGCAGCAGATAGAGCAGATGCAGCAGGTCGGAATGGTCCATGAAGCCTCCGGGAACGGTCAGCCGGCGGTCACCACGGGCAGTTCGGCCCAGACGGTGGTGTAGCGCGGGGAGCGCATGTTCTGGCGCATGGCCCAGGATTGTCCCGTGGCCGAGGCTCCCTGGGCGGCGCAGCGCAGCGTGTCGCGGCCCCATTTGGCGTTTATGGCGTCCAGGGTGGCCATGAGCCGGGCATCGCGGGTCGCGTTTGCCGGCTCGGGGTCGAGCAGGGAAAGCTGGCGGCCGGATTCGCGCTCGAGGCCGGTGAGGATCACCCCGGCCTTCTTGTAGCGCTGGCCGGGCCGGAAGATGCCGGACAGGGCGGCTTGGGCCAGGGCGATGAGCGTTGCGGTGTGGGCCGTGGGCGATTTGGGCGCGGCGGCGGCGATGTCGGAAGAAGGCGGGCGTCCCGAGGCGTCGGCATAGGTCCGGACGTAGACTTCGATTCCCCCGGCCACGAGGCGCCTTGCCCGCAGACGGGCGGCCGCCCGGGCGACATAGGAAGCCACGGCCTCAGAGAGCGGCTCCAGGGTCGTCACCGCCTCGCCGAAGGAGCGCGAGGACATGAGCGTGCGCGGTGGCGGCGAGGCCTTTTCCAGGTCGATGCAGGAAAAGCCGCGCAGCTCGAGCAGCGTGTGCACGCCCTGCACGGTCATGTGCCGGCGCACGAACACCTGGGGCAGGTCGCGGAACTGGCGGGCGTTGACCACGCCGTATTTGGCCAGCTTTTCCCCGTGGCGGCGGCCGATGCCCCAGACCTCCGCAACCGGCACGCTTTCGAGCAGGGGGCCAGGATCGGGCAGAGCCGAAAAATCGAACACCCCGCCGCATTCCGGCCGCATCTTGGCCGCCCGGTTGGCCAGCTTGGCCAGCGTCTTGGTAGGGCCGATGCCGACGGAAACCGGGATGCCCGTCCAACGGCCGACCGTCTCCTTGATGTGGCGGGCATGGTCGCTCGCGCCGCCGGGAAGCCCGGTCAGGTCCAGGAAAGCCTCGTCGATGGAATAGACTTCCAGGCGTGGGGCCATGCGGGTCAACACGCTCATGACCCGGGCCGACATGTCGCCGTAGAGGGCGTAATTGGAGGAAAAAACCGTCACTCCCCGGCGGGCGAAAAGGTCCCGGCACTTGAAGGCCGGCGCGCCCATGGGTACTCCCACCGCCTTGGCTTCGGCCGAGCGGGAGATGACGCAGCCGTCGTTGTTGGAAAGCACCACAATGGGTTTGCCCTGAAGCGACGGCGCGAAGACCCGCTCGCAGGAGGCGTAGAAGTTGTTGCAGTCGACCAGGGCGAAAACCGTGGACATGGCGGGCGTTATGCCTTGTGGATGATGTAGGTGACCACGCCCCAGACTTCGAAGGATGCCTCGGGACCGACGGCCACCGGCGCATAGTCGGGGTTTTCGGGCACAAGCAATACCTGGCCGTTTTTGCGCCGCAGCCGCTTGACCGTCAGCTCGCCGTCGAGGGCCGCGATGACGATATGTCCGTCGCGGGGTTCCACGGCCCGGTCCACCACCAGAATGTCGCCGGACGCCACCCTGGCGTCACGCATGGAGTTGCCGTCCACGCGCACGAAAAAGGTGGCCGCCGGATGGCGCACCAGTTGCTCGTTGAGATCGAGCTTCTTGTCGATGTAGTCCTCGGCCGGCGACGGAAACCCCGCCGGGACCGTGGACAGGTAGAGCGGCAGCCCCAGCTCCGCGCGCCGCTCGAATCCGCATATATCAAGTTTCACTTGTGAGCCTCCGGCGGCCAGGGGAGGCTCCGCCCCCCCTGGACCCCACCGCCGGGGTGCCGAGGGCCCCCCGGCCCCCCCATATAGTTTTGAGAAGGGGGTGCCGTTTGCTATCCTAAAAGAGCGCTCATTTTCTGTCCATTCCCGTTGCGGCGACAAACATCCCTCGTCCCGTCCTCTCCCGACTCCACCTCCGCCCACCATCCCAGCCCGGTAAAAGGGGGTCCGGGGGACATCAAGTCCCCCGGCGGAGAGGTGCAGGAGAGGCAGAGCCTCTCCTGCCGGATCTCTCTCCCACACTATCCCTCCACCAGCTGCAACTCAGGCGGCGGCGTGGCCAGAAGCGGGGCCACGTCCTGGCGTTCGGTCAGGAGCGGATCGAGCCAGTCCCGGAAAATCTCCGGCGGCAGGATGAGCGGCATGCGGTCGTGGATGGCGGCCATGGCGGAGGCGGCGGGCCGGGTGAGAATGGCCACGGTGTCGCGGGCCTCGCCTTCCGGGGTAAGGGTGCGTTCGTAGATGCCGGCCAGGGCCATGACGGGTGTTTCGGGCAGGGTGGCGAAAAAGCGGGTTTTGCCGCCGCCCGGGTCCGTGCGCCATTCGTAGAAGCCCTGGGCCGGCAACAGGCAGCGACGGTAGCGGATGGCGCCCCGGAAGGAGGGTTTGTCCAGGGCGGTTTCGGCCCGGGCGTTGATCATGGGGCGCAGGGGCCGGTCGGATTTTGCGAAGGAGGGGAGAAATCCCCAACGAAACAGGCCGGCCATGTGTCGTCCGGTTTGCCGGGCGGCGAAGATGCCCTCGACGAGTTCGCCGGGGGTGATCTCCGGCCGGTCCGGGATGTTTTGGGGCATGTCCGGCACGCCCATGGCTTCGGCCACCAGGCGTCGCGGCACGGCCAGGGCAAATCTGCCGCACATGGCGTGTCCTCCTTATGTGTGGGGCGCGATCATGGCAGTCCGGTCCCGGGCTGGCAAGGAGGCAGGAACGGCGGAGGGGCGGCCCGTCTTTTGCTAGGGGTGGATGATAAAACCGACCAATAAGCAATACAATGCGCCAATTTGCCGCAAACACAAATGTTTTCTGGCCGACCGAAGGGGCGACCGGGATGGCGGAGCGCCATTTTGTAACAAAGTCAAACGCCGCATGACCGTATGACCGCATTGCCGCCGCCGCCGCCACTCGACCTGGAAAGCGAATTCCAGCCGATTCCGCTGACGCATCTTTTCGCCCATGCCGCCGGGGACTTCGAGATTTATCTGCGCCATGGCGACACCCACACCCTTTTCGCCCACAGCGGTGAGGCGGTCACCCGGGATCGGCGCAGGCTTCTGGCGGAATATGGCGTGTCGCTGGTCTACATCCACCGGGAGGAGCGGGAGCGCTACCGGGGCTATATGCGGCGGCACCTGGGTGGGGCGCTGTTGTCCCCGGACATGGCGACCGAGCACAAGGCGGCGGTTTTTTATCACAACTGCTGCGACATCGTCCGGGATCTGCTGCGCACGCGGCTGCCCCAGGGCGTTTCCGACAGGCACGGCCGGCTGTTCGGGGCCTACGTGCGCGACTGCGTGAACTTTTTGGCCACCGAGGCGGGGCTTGCCCGCATCGGGATGCTCATGTCCCATGACTACGACGTCTACAGCCATGGGGTGCATGTCTTTGTCTACACGCTGTTTCTGCTCAAGTCCCTGGGCCTGCCCAAACCGGCGCTGATCCAGGCCGGGGTGGGGGCGCTTTTGCACGACAGCGGCAAGGAGGCGGTGGATGCCTCCATCCTGCGCAAGCCCGGCCGCCTGATGCCCGAGGAGTTTTTGGCCATCCGGGAGCATCCCGTCCTCGGCGTGCGCTACTGCCGGCCGCTTTCCCTGTCGCGCCTGGCCCGGGAGTGCATCCTCATGCACCACGAAAAGATGGATGGGCGGGGCTATCCCGGCGGCCGTTCCGGCGAGGCCGTGCCCCTGCACGCCCGGGCCGTGTCCCTGGCCGACGTCTACGACGCGCTGACCTCCAGGCGCGTCTACGCCGATGCGGTGCGCCCCTTCGAAGCGCTTTCCATCATGCGCCACGAGATGGCCGGCTCCTTCGACCTCGAACTCTACAAACGTTTTGTCATGCTTTTAAGCGGCGCGGCCTTGTTGTGACGGCGCGGGTGGTTGCGGCCGGGTCGGGGATCGCGTAGCCGGGAAGACAGGGAGGAGTCGCATGGTCAAGCCGCCGATCAACGCCACCATCGCGTCGTCGCGTTCGGGCAATCGCTTCCATATCCTGCTTGCCGCCCTTTTGGCCCAGATCGTTGCCTCGCCGTTTTTGACGGGTCCGGGCACGGACGTGTTCCAGGACATCTTCTTCCTGATGCTGCTCATTGCCTCCGTCCATGGGGTGCGCCATAGTAGGCTCTATCCCGCCATTTTCTCCCTGACGATCGTCAGCGTCCTGAGCGTGCTGGCAAAGCACCTCATCAAGGGCGTTTTTTGGGATGTGACCTGCGACGCGCTGGGCGCGGTGGTGGTCCTTTTGACGGGCGTGGCGCTGTCGCTGTATCTGGCCCGGCAGCGGCGGGTCAACCTGGACACCGTGCTGGGCGGGCTTTGCGTCTACCTCTTCATGGGGGCCATGTGGTTTCTGCTCTACGGTCTTGTAAACAGGCTCATTCCTGATGCGTTCGCCTTCACGGTCCACCCCGGTCCCCTGTCGCCGGAGATGACCGACCGCCTGCTTTTTTTCTTCAGCTATGTGACGCTCATGACCATCGGCTATGGCGATATCGTACCGCTTTCCCCGGTGGCCCAGGTCCTTGCCATTCTGGAAGGGTTGCTCGGCCAGTTCTATCTGGTCTTTTTCATGGCCCGGCTGGTGGGGCTGCATGTGGCGGCCAAGCAGGGCGATCCCGAGCCGTGAGAGACTAGTTTTCGCGCGCCAGACGTTCGCACAGGCCGAAAGCGCGCACGAGCTCGGCCACGGCCAGGGCCTCGATGACCGCTCGCTTGGCCCGCGGGTCTTTGGCGTGCGCGGCCACGTCCGGGGCCTTGGTGTGGCCGTGGATGAAGCCGTAGTCCGTTTGTTCGGGGATTTGCCGCATTGCGGGGCTGGCGCTTCCCCCAAGGATCGGCGGGATCGGCCCGGGACGGCGGCGTGCATGGTCTGACTGTAGTATTTTGACGCTATTATAGTAGAAATGCCATGTTTCAGGGAGGACAGAACGCATCTCTTTTGAGAGGCGCGGACGTTCCCATGGTATTGGTGCGGTGCCTCGTTTTTGTCAAATGATGCGCTTGTCCCCCTCTCGCCTCCCGTCACAGCAGCACATTCCCCTCATTCCCCAAGTCTCCTTTTCCTGCAGTCTCCGTTTTTCCTTCTCCCGCGCTCCGAAAACGAGCCAAGGGAGTTTTGGCCTATGCCTGAAGGGATTGGCTCCCGTGACCGCTTGTCAGGACTCGCTTCTATGTGATGCAATCCCAGCGGCTTTCGTTAGCGCAAAATTGATGGATGGTGTGATGGTTATTTACGGGGCTGCACTTTTTTTGTTATAATCGATTCATTCTTGTTTTTTATGTTTATTGCGACAAAGGAAAAAATGATGGGAAAAGTCAAGAATATTATTATAGCTGACGATGAAGCTGAATGCAGAGAGGAATTTACTTCCAGGCCTGAACATTTTAAGGTTCTCGAAGTTGATAATGCAAATAATCTTGTTGATGAACTCAAGAAGCTATTTGCACTAAATCAAAGCCCAGACCTTGTGCTGCTTGATATTTGGCGGCCTGCTGACCGCATACCACCTGATCAGGCGGAGCGTGAAGCCCGTGCCAAGGAAAGTTTACAGGATTTGACCGCCCAGTTGGAACGGACACGTAGTATTGTTCAGGAGGCGTGGATTCCACGAGGCTTTCATGTCCTCAGTGAAATCCGTAAAGAGTGGCCTGATCCAACGGAATTGCCTGTCGCAATGTATTCCAAGCGCGGCTACTTTTTAGCTACTCCTGAGCAATTGGAGCAGGTCGAGAACCAAAATGCTCATTGGATTCTTAAGAATGATGAGAATGAGTTTTTTGAGTATGTGCAAGATCGTATCGATCGTCTTGTCGGTATTTATGAAAAAAACCGGAAGACGAAAGGACAGATTCTCAAAATGCGCATTGTCTCAATTCTAGCTATTTTTGTATCAATTGCTGTTCTGGCACTTTTTATCGGCCAGCATATTCTTGGAGCGAATTCTTTCCCAGAAACAGTGGCATCGTGTATTCTGAGCGTCATTTTGACATATGGCCTTGACCGCCTCCTCTTGCGCTGAACCGTAAGGGAGAAAGACGGGAGCGGATAGAACTGGAGGGCAAAGTCCGTTCGACAACGCGCGAGGCTTCTTCCCCGGGCGCCTGCCGCCTTTTTTAAAACGACGACAAGATTCCCACCACCGTTCCGGTCATAAGCGAGGCCAGTACGCCGGCTACCAGCGCCTTGCCGCCAAGGGCCGTGATCTCGTGCTTACGCGACGGGCAAAGCGAGGTGAGCCCGGCGAGCAGGATGCCCACGCTGCCAAAGTTGGCGAAACTGCACATGGCGTAGGTCAGAATCAGCCGGCTGTGCTCGGAGAGCGTCCCGGCCGGCAGCTTGGCCATGTCGATGAAGGCGATGAATTCGTTGAGCACGATCTTGGTGCCCAGCAGCGAACCGGCCGTGGCGGCTTCGGCCCAGGGCACGCCGAGCAGCCAGGCCGCCGGGGCCAGCACGTAGCCGAGCATGCGCTCGAGGGTCAGCGGCGCGCCGGCCACTTCCGGAAAGAGCGCAAGCATGATGTTGGCCAGCTTGACCAGGGCCACGAACACAAGCAGCGTGGCCACGATGCTCCAGAAGAGCTTCAGCCCGTCGGCCGTGCCCGAAACGATGGCGTCCATGGCTCCCGAGGCCGACGAGGGGGGCAGCTTGCGGCCCAGTGTCGGCGGCTCGCTCTCCGGAATCATCAGCGCCGCCAGCACCAGCGCCGCCGGGGCGTGGATGACCGAGGCGGTGAGGATATGCCCCACGGCGTCGGGAATGACGGATTTGAGCACCGTGGCGTAGAGCATGAGCATGGTCCCGGCGATGCAGGACATGCCTGTCGCCATCATGGCGAAAAGTTCGCTTCGGGTCATGCGCTCCATGTAGGGGCGGATGAGAAGCGGCGCTTCGATCATGCCCAGAAAGACGCATCCCGCCGAACCCACCCCAAGCACCCCGCCGATGCCCATGCTCTTTTCCAGCACCAGCGAAAAGCCTCGCACCACCTTGGGCAGGATTTTCCAGTAATAGAGCAGGGCGGTAAGAGCCGCGATGACGATGACCAGGGGCAGCGCCTGAAAGCCGAGAATGAACGCCGAAGACGGGTCGGTGACGGCAAAAGGGGCCGGACCGCCGCCCACGTAGCCGAACACGAAGGCCGTGCCGGCGCGCGTGGCCTCGTCCATGGCCGCGACCAGGGCGTTTAGGGCCATGAACAGGCCGCGCAGAAACGGCGCCTTGAGCATGAAGACGGCGATGGCCGCCTGCAACCCCAATCCCCCCAGAACCAACCGCCAGGGAATCACACCCCGACGTTCACTGAGCGCCATGGCGACCAGAACGAGCGCCGCCAGCCCAAGCAGGCTTTGTCCCATGGACGTTCCTTTTTGAAGAGGCGGGGGGAACCTTTCTGGAGAAAGGTTCCCCCCGGGCCCCCTTCCAAAGACTTCTAATGGTAATAGTGCGTTACTGGAAAAGTATTTGTAACGTTAAGAAGTTTAGGAAGGGGAGAGCGCGAGAGGGGCTACTGCCCTTTTTAAAGGGTTTCCCCTCTCGCATTCTCTTTCCTCACTCCCCCTAAAACATACTCCACAGCATGCGCGTGGCCATGGCCAGGAGGAACAGGGCGAAGACGCGTTTGAGCGTTCCCACGGGCAGGGCGTGGGCGAGTTTGGCCCCGTATTTGGCCGTCAGCATGCTGGTGGCCACGATGCCGATTAGGGCCGGCAGGTAGATGTAGCCGATGCTCATGCCCGGCAGGTCGGCCTTGCCCAGGCCGTTGGCGATATAGCCGATGACCCCGGCCGCGGCGATGGGAAAGCCGATGGCCGAGGCCGTACCCACGGCCACGTGGATGGGGATATTGCACCAGGTCATAAACGGCACGGTGATGGTGCCGCCGCCGATGCCGACCATGTTGGAGATGAGCCCCACGCCGCCGCCTGTGGCGAACATGCCGGCCGTTCCCGGGATGCTCCGCGTGGGCTTGGGCTTGATGTTGAGGATCATCTGGATGGAGACGTAGTACAGGAACGCGACGAAAAATCCCTTGAGAAATTTGGTGGACAGCTGGGCCGCCACCCAGGCTCCCAGAAGCGAACCGATGAGGATGCCGGGGGTGATGCTTTTGAAGATGTCCCAGCGCACCGCGCCGCGCTTGTCGTGGGCGCGAAAGCTGGCCACGGAGGTGAAGACGATGGTGGCCAGCGAAGTGCCGAGCGCCATCTGCATGATGTGCGCATGGGGCAGTCCCTGGGCGGTGAAAAGGAAATACAGGGCCGGAACGACGACGATGCCTCCGCCCACCCCGAGCAGGCCGGCGATGATGCCGGCGGCGCAACCGAACGCGAGATAGGCGAGCCAGAACGAAACGGACGGCATGGCGAAACTCCTTGCGGGTACTGATAGGGCTGGAGGTTGCCTGTAACGGAAAAAGTCGGGAAAGAAAAGAGGTTGCGTTATATTTGGGCGGGAAGGGCCGCGTCCAGGTCCGCCGCGAAGCGTGCTTCTAGGGAAGCGAGGCTTTCCGTGCGGTCGGACTGGCCGGCCAGGGTGCAAAGCCGTGCGAGAAGGGGGTAGTCCCGGACCAGACCGGCCGGAGGCGGGGCGTCGTCCCCGTCCAGAGCCCGGGCCACGTCGGCCATGGTCACGTCCTGCGTCCGGGCCAGGAGGACGAAGGTGTGGCCACCCGCTTCGGCGGTCGCGACCGCGAGCCCGGATGCGGCCATGGCCTCCCACAGTCCGGCCACGGTCGGTTCGGGCAGGCCCAGGAGCGCCGCCTGGCGGGTGATGTCCGGGAGCAGCCGGCGTTTGGCGGCGGCGCGCGCGGCGAGCAGAAGCAGAAAAAGGGCCAGGGCGTGACGGTGGGACTGGGCCAGGCCGTCGGCCCGGGACTGGCGTAAAAAAACGCCGTAGCGTTGGGCGGTGTGGCTGATCTGGGCTCCGAGCAGCACGATGGCCCAGCTGATGTAGAGCCACAGGAGCAGCAAGGGAATCTGGGCGAAGCTGCCGTAAATGGCGTTGTAGCCGGCGGCTCCGAACTGGAATTTGATGTAGGCCCACTGCACGAGCTGCCACAGCGTGCCGGCGCAAAGCGCCCCGATAACGGCGCATCGTGGTTTGACCCGGGTGTTGGGCAAAAACTGATAGAGCACGAAAAAGACCGTCCAGACGATGAGCACCGGGGCCACGGACAAGACAATGCGCTCGACGTCCTGGACCAGGGAGAATTCCAGCAGCCTGCGGGTGAGGCTTGCGTCCTGGACCGCGGCCATGGCGCTTACGGCGGCGAAAAGCAGCGGCGGGCAGATGATGATCAAAAGCAGATAGCTGGTGAAGCGGGTAACGAGGCTGCGCTTGACGCCGATGTCCCAGGCGGCGTTTATCGCGCCCTCGATGGTGGAGACCAGGGACACGGCCGTGACCAGCAACAGCACCGTACCGATGGCCCCGAGTGTCTTGACGTTGGTGTTCTGGATGTAAAGCAGAATCTGCTCCACCACTTCCGCGCGGCCGGCGGTGACGCGCATAAGCAGGTCGCGGATCTGGGGCGAGTCGTAGAAGCCGAGGCCCTTGGCCACGGAAAAAGCCACGGCCAGAAACGGCACGATGGACAGCACCGTGGTGTAGGACAGCGCGGCGGCAAGACTCAGTCCATGGTTTTTGAGAAACGAGCGCAGGGCGTGGAATACCGGCCCCAACCAGGCCGGCAGGGAACACTGGTCCGGGACGCGGCCCGTGGCATAGGCCCGGCCGATGGCGGCCGCCAGGGATGCGGCGTGATGGGAAGCGTCGGATTCGGGCACGGTAACGTCGTGCCGGCCGCTGCGACCCGGAGGCGCTTCCGGGTCGCAGGCACGGCGGGAGCGGCGCTTAGGCGATACCGTAACCGCTGATGTGCTTCATGTATTCGTCGACTTCCTTGGACAGGTGGTCGAACAGCTTGCTGACGCCCTTGTCCGGCTCGGTGCCGATCTTGCTGAAGATGTTGCCGGCCTTGGCGTAGGCTTCCTCGAAATGGGTCTCGTCGAGGCCGCATAATTCCTTGGCTTCCTCCCGGGTCAGGTAGCCCGTATGGGCGAAATAGGCGCAGACGACGGCGTTGACCTTTTTGACGTGCTCAACTTTGGTGGACATGCGGGACTCCTTTGGTGGGATCGGTGGTCGACAGCGGTTTTGCTAAAGCATTTCCCCGGTGCTCGGCAAGCCTTGGACGGAAAAAACATGGCCGCGCGGATTGTTGCCTGTTGCACTCAGGTATTTTTTTGACGGTCGGCCAGCGGTTTGATGTCGATGACCGGGGTACCGTCAATGGCCTCCAGGGCTTCGACGGTGATGGTATCGCCGTCGATGGCGGCGATGCGCACCTTGTGCAGTCCGATGGGGTTGGGCCGGTCCGGCGAGCGGGTGGAAAAGACGCCGGTCAGGGGACGGGTCTTGTCCCGGCGGGGATGGACCTGCTGGCAGGACCGGTCGGCCAGGTGGAGCCAGGTGAAGACCAGGATTTCCTGCCCGACCTCGAGGGATTCGGCCGTGGCGTGGTAGGCGGGGTTCAGGACCAGTTCGGCGCGGGGGGCGTTTTCGGTCTCGAAGCGTGGGGCCGTGGCCGGATCGGTAAGCTTCGAGCGCACCGTGCCGAGTACGCGAAGGGTCAGGTCCATGGGGAACGCTCCTTTAAGGTTTGTCGGCGAAGCGGACGGAACCGAGATAGATGCCGCCAAGGGCCAGTACCACTCCGCATAGTTCCACCGGACCGGTGGCTTTGTCAAAAAAGACCACGTCCCAAAGATACGACAGCGTGGGCTGGAGCAGCAGGATGAGCCCGGCCAGGGCGGGACGCACGCCGGCCAGACCGCTGGAGATGGCCAGCCAGCCCAGGCATTGGGCCAGGATGCCGAGCGCGACCAGGGACCAGACCGCCTGGAGCCCCGGCAGGGCGAAACCCGCATCCGTCGCGGCGACCACCGGAACAAGCAGCCCCGCTCCGAGAAAGGAAAGCACCGCCATGGTCGCCATGGGGCCGGCCCGGCCCTGGTCGGTGACGGCCTTTTTGAGGGTCAGGATAAAGAGCGCGTAAAAAACCGCCGCCGCCAGACCGTAGCCCACGCCCAGGTGGAAATCGGACGACTGGGCGGCGAAATTTCTGCCCACCACAAGGTACAGCCCGAAAAGGGCCAGCCCCATGGAAGCCAGGAATCCCGGTCGGGGCAATCGGCGACCGGCCACGGCGGCCACGGCCGTCAGGGCGAACACCTGGAAATTGGCCACCAGCGTGGCCAGCCCCGGTCCCACCCGGGCGATGCTGGCATGCCAGCACAACAGGTCGCACACGAAAAAAACGGCGCAGCCGGCCGCCGGCCAGGACATCGCCCGGCGAAACGCCGGAAGGTTTTTTGTCGCGGCCAAAAGCGACAAGAGCGCCAACCCGCCGATGAGCAGCCGGTAAAACGCGGACACCGAGGTGGCGACGCCGGCCAGCTTGACGAACACGGCGGCGAAACTGATGCACGTCGCCCCGAATAACAGCAGTCCCATGATTTATCCGAAATGATCGAAGCCGTTCATGGCGAACGGCGCGCCGTTGAGCGTATAGCCCGGCTTGCCGCCTACCATGCCGATGGGGCTCGCCCCGGGAAGGGCGGCGCGCACCGTTTTCCAGCCCTCGGGCGTGGCGCTGGCCACGAGCGCGTAATCCTCGCCGCCGAAAATCGCCTCTTTCTCCGGCTGCCGGCCATGCCCGGCGACATAGGCCGTCACCTCGGGATGCAGCATCCCCGGCGGCAGGAAAAGATCCGCCCCCATCCCCGGCGGCAACAGGCGGGGCAGGTCCCTGGCCAGGCCGTCGGACACGTCCATGCAGGCCGTGACCCCTGGTATCTCGGCCAGGATGCCCCCCTCGTCCACCCGGGGAACCGGGCGCAGATGGGCGGCCACGGCGGCCGGGAAAGACTCCCTGGCGCTACGCCCGTCCTTTTCCAGCAGAGCCAGCCCCACCCTGGCCAGGCCGATTTCCCCCACAACGAACAAAATATCCCCCGGCTTGGCCGTTCCCCGGGTCAGGAACCGGCCCGACGGCCCGGCCTCGCCCCAGATGGTCACCGTCAGCCCGACCTTGTCGCCCCGGCTCAAATCACCACCCACCAGCGGCAACGCATACGCTCCCGCCAACTCGGCCATGCCCGCCAGGACCTCGTTCCAATACTCCCGGTCGGTCTCGCCAGGACTCACAAGCCCCAGCACGAACCCCAGCGGTCGCGCGCCCATGGCGGCCACATCGCTTATGTTGACGGCCAGCGCCTTGTACCCGACATCCTCGGGCGAAAAGTACGAGCGCCGGAAATGCACGTCCTCCAAAAAAAGATCCGTGGTGACGCACATCCGGTCGGGACAGGAAATCACCGCCGCGTCGTCGCCGCGCGAAAGCGCCACCGTCTCCCCGCCACGCGGGAAATGCCGGTCGACCAAAGCCAGGAAATCATCCTCGGAGCGTAAGTGCGGCATGGTGTGATGTGCGGGGGGAGGAGGAACCGGGGGAGGGGAACCCTTTTTGAAAAAAGGGGTCCCCTCCCCCG
>NZ_JBLODY010000020.1:0-57511 GCF_047785625.1 Solidesulfovibrio sp. C21 | reverse complement strand
TCCCTCCCCCGGACCCCCACCCTCCCGAAAAACTTTAAAGGGGTGATGGGTTATAGAGCTGTTGCCTTACCTTTCGCCCCGCAGGGGCGACGGCGTGGTGGATGCGGCCTTTGTCGGGATGCGCCTGCCGCGAAGCGGCGGCATCGCCCCGACAAAGGCCGCATCCATCTTCCATACCTCCGCCCGACCGCCAGCCAACCCAGCCTCCACCCGGCCAAAGCCAAATCGGGGGGACCGGGGGGCCCGTGGCCTCCCGGCGGGGGCACGGGGGCAGAGCCCCCGCCTCTTCTGCCTAAGCCGGCTTGTTGCTGAGAAAACGCGGCACTTCGGTGTCCCAGTTCTGGGTGACGGCGCGGCCGTGTTTGTAACGAAAATCGCACAGCGCGTCGCCCTGGGCCAGGGTGTGTTTGCGTTCGAGGCCTGTTCCCTGGGCGCGTGAGGCCAGGAAGTCGTTGAGGCAGAAGTAGGGGGCGACTTCGGCCACGCCCTGGGCTTTGAAATAGAGGACCACGCCGCACTGGGTGTAGTCGTAGCCGAGGTCGAAGGTCTTGCCGTCGCCGGGGATGGCCTTGCCGACCCAGTCGCCGGGATATTGGCGTTTCTGGCTGGCGGCGGCCCATTCCTTGAGCGATGCGAAGTAGGCGGGCGAGAAAAGCGCCGCGCCCATGGCCTTGGCTTTCTGGGGGGGCACGGCGGTCCAGTCGGCGGCGTCGAGGTCGTAGAGGAGCCGGCCGGCGTCCTTGGCGGGCATGCCTTTTTCGCCCATGGCCTGGGTGAGCGCCGTGAGCCAGCCGGCCATGATGAGAAAGGGCTGGTTGCGGTTGGCCGTGCCGCCGATTTCCGGCATGCCGGGAAGCAGGCGGTCGTAGCGGCGCTCGGCGTCGGCGGCGATGGCCTTGGCCGTGGGTTCGGCGGTGCGGGCGGCGAGCCAGTGTTCGGCCCCGGCGCACACGCCCCGGAAATCCGCCAGCAGCTTGTCGCGGTTGGCGACGTAGAAATTCGGCTTCACCGTGGCGGCGGCCAGCGCCCGCCAGGGGAACAGGCAGGCGCAAGCGCCGACAAGGCCGGCGCGCAGGAGATGACGTCTGGTGAATCTGTGTTGCATCATGGCATCTCCCAATACTTTTGAGGCTCTTCTATCCAGCTTTATTGAATGGCTGCCCCTTTGAAAGTTCTTGAAGGGGGGCGCGGGGGGAAACTTCTTTCAAGACGTTTCCCCCCGCTCTTCAGGCCTTTTCCTTTATTTCGCCCAACAGCGCCGCGCGCAGGGTCTCGTCCAGGCCGGGGTGGGGGAAGACGAGCGCCTCGCATTGGGCGCGGGTCCAGCCCTGGGACACGATGGCCGTGGCCAGGGTGCCCATGGTGGACGCGCCGTGCCCCACGGCGGTGAGCCCCGCCACCTTGCCGTCCTTCCAGGTGACGCGGGCGAACCCGGCCGTGTCGGCGTAGGCCTGGGCCATGGGGTTGGCCACGAAGGGGGCTTCGGAAATCGTGTCGCCGGGCTGTGCGATTGCTCCCACGCGCATGATCTCGGGGGCGCCGTAATAGCAGCCGGGGATGGGGCCGGGCGCGTAGGGGCCGGATTCGAGGCCGGCGGCGTGGCGGGCGGCGTAGGTTCCCTGGCTGGAGGCGGCGTGGGCCAGCAGCACCCGGCCGTTGCAGTCGCCCACGGCATAGATGCCGGGCGCGGTTTGCAGGGTTTCGTCGGTGGCGATAAAGGCCCGGTTGGGCGAGGGGTTGGCGAAGGTCGCGCCAAGCTCCGCCAGCCCCGGCACGGCGGTGGGGGCGAAGCGGCCGATGGCCACCAGCGCCTTGGCGGCGGTGACGACCTCGCCGCCGGCAAGGGTCATGCGGGCCAGACCGGCCTCGTCCGTGACCAGGCTTTCCACCTTGACCCCGGCCCGGGCGTCGATGCCTTTGCGGCGCATGACCTGGGAAACGACCTTGGACACGTCCGGGTCCTCGGCCGGGGCCAGGCGCGGGGCCGCGTCGACCAGGGTCACCTTGGTGCCGAGCCGGTGGTAGATTTCGGAAATCTCGATGCCAATGGCCCCGCCGCCGATGATGATGAGGCTTTCCGGGGCTTCGGTGAAATCGAGCACCGGAGCCACGCCGAGCACGGCCTTGCCGTCGGGCTTGACGCCGGGAAAGGCGGCGGCGCGCGAGCCGAGGGCCAGGATCAGCGCGTCGAAGGGGATGTCTTCGGTTTTGCCGCCGGCGGCAACATGGGCGACGTTTGGCTTGAGGCCGGCGAGGTTGCCGGTCACCAGCCGCACTCCGGCCGCTTCCAGGCGTTTGGCCATGGCCGAGTGGGTGGCGGAAAGGAGTTTTTTCTTCTTGGCCTGGATGGCGGCCAGGTCCGGCCGGACCTCGCCGGCCACCAGCTTCTGTTTGGCCTGATCGGCCAGGGCGGCCACGGCCTGGGTCGTGGCCAAAAGATGCTTGGTCGGGATGCAGCCCCAGTTGAGGCAGGTGCCGCCGAGCTTGCCGCGCTCGACCAGGGTCACGGCCAGCCCGGCCGCCGCGCCGGTCAGGGCGGCGTCGTAGCCGCCGGGCCCGGCGCCGACCACGACAAGGCGTTTGGCTTGGCTAGAGGTCATCGGTGATCTCCATGGCCCGGGCTGCGTGGGTCTCGTCCAGACGGCCCACGGGCAGCGTGGTGGGGCAGGCCCGCACCGCTTCGGGGTCTGTTTCGGCCAGGGCCAGGATGTCGCACAGATCGGCCACGAAGGCGTCGAGGGTGTCCTTGCTCTCGGTCTCGGTCGGCTCGATCATGAGCGCTTCCTTGATGATGAGCGGAAAGTAGATGGTCGGCGCGTGGTAGCCTTTATCCAGCAGTGCCTTGGCGATATCCAGGGCGCGCACGTTTTTTTCGGTCGCGAGTCTGGCGGCCGAGACCACGAATTCGTGCATACAGGTGCGGTCGTAGGGCACCTCGATGACGTCGGCCAGGCGCTTGCGCAGATAGTTTGCCGCCAGCACCGCCGCTTCCGACACCCTGGTCAGCCCTTCGCGGCCCAGGCGCAGGATGTAGGCATAGGCGCGCAGCACGATGCCGAAATTGCCGTAAAACGGGGCCACGTAGCCGATGGACTTGGGATGGTCGTAGCTTAAGGAATAGCGGCCGGCCTCGTCGCGCGTGACCCGGGAGATGGGCAGATAGGGAATGAGCCGTTGCGACACGCCGACCGGCCCCGAGCCCGGGCCGCCGCCGCCGTGGGGCGTGGCAAAGGTCTTGTGCAGGTTGACGTGGACCACGTCGAAGCCGGCGTCGCCCACCCGCAGCTTGCCGAGGATGGCGTTGAGGTTGGCCCCGTCGTAGTAGAGCAGCGCATCCACCTTGCGGCAAAGGGCCACGATCTCGGGCAGGTGGCGCTCGAACAGCCCGAGCGTGTTGGGCACGGTCATCATCACGCCGGCGGTTTCGTCGTCGATGGCCGCGGCCAGGGCTTCGGGGTCGATGATGCCGTCTTTCGAGGCGATGGACACCACCTCGAAGCCGGCGATATGGGCCGAGGCGGGGTTGGTGCCGTGGGCCGAGTCCGGGCAGATGATCTTGGTCTTTTTGTTGCCTTTGTCGGCGTGGTAGGCCGCGATCATGAGCGCCCCGGTCAGCTCGCCGTGGGCTCCGGCCATGGGGTGCAGGGTGAAGGCGTCCATGCCCGTGATCTCGCACAGAAACCGCTCCATCTCGTACATGACCTCAAGGGCGCCCGCGGTCATGTCGCCGCCGCCGGGCAGCTGGGGCGTCAGCGGATGGAGCCGGGCGAAGCCGGGCAGGGCGGCCACTTCCTCGGTGAACTTGGGGTTGTACTTCATGGTGCACGACCCCAGGGGATAGAAATTGCCGTCCACGCCGTAGTTCTTGCGCGAAAGCTCGGTGAAGTGGCGCACCACGTCGAGTTCGGACAGCGACGGCAGCCGGGGCGAGCCCTCGCGCAGAAGCCCGCCGGGCAGAAAGTCGATGGGCTCGGTCTTGGGCTTTTCCGGCCACACACCTTCCCGGCCGGGGCGGGATTTGGAAAATACGGTGCTCATAGGATTTTCCCCAGCCGTCTGGCCAGACGGTCGATTTCGGAGCGCTCGTGCTTTTCGGTGCAGCAGATAAGGAGCGCGTTTCCCAGGCCCTTGTAGTAGCGGCCCAGCGGAAAGCCCGGGATGATGCCGTCGTCCATGAGCGTGCGGGCCGCGAGCTTGGCGTTGACCGGCAGCATGGCGGCGAACTCGTTGCCGAAGGGGGCGTCGTTAATAAGCCGCACGCCGGGGAGGGCTTCGAGCTTCATGGCGGCATAGTGGGCGTTTTCGATGGACAGCGCCGCCTGGCGCGTGAGTCCCTCCTCGCCGGCCAGACACAGGTTTATGAGCGCGCGCAGGGCGCACAAGGCCTGGTTGGAGCAGATGTTGGAGGTGGCCTTCTGCCGCCTGATGTGCTGTTCGCGGGCTTGCAGGGTCAAAACGTAGCCGGTGCGGCCGGCGGCGTCCCTGGTGCGGCCGGCGATGCGGCCGGGCATCTGGCGCACCAGCGACTTCCTGCAGGTCATGATGCCGAGGTACGGGCCGCCGAAAGACAGCGGCAGCCCCAGGCTCTGTCCCTCGGCCGTGGCGATGTCCGCGCCCATGGCCCCCGGGGTTTTGAGCACGGTCTGGAGCACCGGATAGCAGGACATGATGGACACGGCTCCGGCCGCCGCCGCCTTGGCGAAAAGCTCGGTGAAGTCCTGGACCTGGCCGAAGAAGTTGGGGTTTTGCACCACCACCGCCGCGGTCCGGTCGTCGATGGCCTCGGCCAGCCCGTCCATGTCGTCGCCGCCGTCCTTGTGGGGCACGGTGACGAGCTCGAGATGGAGGTTTTTGGTGTAGGTGGCCAGCACGATGCGGTAGATGGGGCTCACCGTCTCGCTGACCACGGCCTTTTTGCGCTTGGTGTGGCGCACGGCCATCATCAGCGCCTCGTACAGCGCCGTGCCGCCGTCGTAGCCCCCGGCATTGGCGCATTCCATGCCGAGCAGCCGGGTGACGGCGGTCTGGTATTCGAAGATGGCCTGCAGCGTGCCCTGGGAGGCCTCGGGCTGGTAGGGCGTATAAGCGGTGTAGAATTCCCCGCGCGAGAGGAGCAGGTCCGACGCGGCGGGCACGTAGTGGTCGTAAAAGCCGCCGCCGAGAAAGCTCGTCATGTCGGTCCGGTTCTTGGCGGCCAGACGTTCCATGGTCGCGCGAACGGCCATCTCCGTCCCGCCCCGGGGCAGGTCGAACCGTTTGGGCCGCAAAGCCGGCGGAATCTCGGCGAAAAGTTCGGCAACGTCGCGGGCGCCGACAACAGCCAGCATTTCCCGGACTTCTTCAGGCGTATGGGGGACGTAGGGCATGTCCTTCTCCCGCGATCAGTGCTCGGCCTTGGAAATTTCCTCGTATTCCTCGGGCGAAAGCAGGCCCGCCGGCTCGGCCGACAGGTGCACCCGGAGCATCCAGCCTTCGCCGAAGGGATCGGCGTTGATCTTCTCCGGATTGGCGTCAAGCTCTCCATTGATTTCGATGACTTCACCGGCTACCGGGCTGTAAAGCTCGCTGGCCGCCTTGACGGATTCCACGGAACCCATCTCCTGGCCGGGTTCGAGCTCGGTGCCCACGGCGGGAAGCTCCACATACGTGATGTCGCCGAGCTGTTCCTGGGCGAAGTCGGTGATGCCGATCACCGCGATTTCATCCTCGACCCGTACCCACTCGTGGGTCTTGGTGTAGAGCAGGTCCTTTAACATGGCGCGTGTCCCTCCATGACGTGTGCTGCTTGGCCCGCCGTGGCAAGGTTGGCGGGCTGGCTTCGAATACCCCTTTGCGCAGCCTGGGGCAAGACATGGGGCCGACCGGCGCGGCTGTGTCAGCGAATAATCGTCGTCACCGGGCCCGGTTGCGCTGGCGGGGCTTTCGCGGTAACACAGTTGATACGGTCAATTGCACGAATGGTCCGCTATGGAGTCTTGTGTGTCCGCTAATTATGCTGCCATGCCGCTTTTGGCCGCCAATTCGACCCCACCGGACTGGTGCGGCAACCAGTTGCGGCTTTCCATCGCCGGTTACGATTTTGATCTGCGCCGTGACCAGGATATGGACGCGCTATGGGAGTCCCTGGGCCGGGACGGTTTCGGCACGGACGAGCGCATGCCGTACTGGGCCGAAATATGGCCGGCGAGCCTGCTTTTGACCGCCTGGCTGGCGGTACGGCAGGACGAGATCGCGGGCAGGCGCTGCCTGGACCTCGGCTGCGGCATGGGGCTGTCGGCCCTGGCCGGGGCGGCCGTCGGCGGGCGCGTCGTGGCCGTGGATTACGAGGAGGCCGCCATCGCCCATGCCGCCCGCAACGCCGGGCAAAACGGCCTGGGCCTGGATCTGGCCGTCATGGACTGGCGCAGGCCCTGTTTTACGGCCGGGAGCTTCGAGCGGATATGGGGCAGCGACATTTTGTACGAGACCCGGTTTTACGCGCCCCTGGTTTCGCTTTTCCGGGAGCTTCTGGCTCCGGGCGGCCGTATCTGGCTGTCCCAGCCCTGGCGGCAGGTGTCGGAGCCGGTGTGGGAGCGTCTTTCCGGCGACGGCTTTACCGTCGTCAAGGCGCACGAGGAATCGGTGTCCTTTTCCACGTACCGCTCCACGGTGAGCCTTTACGAGATCAGTCTGTAAAAGGGGGAGGAACATGGGCCAGACGATTCGCTTCGGCGTGTCGCTCAATTCCGAGTTGCTTGAGAAGTTCGACGCGCTTTGCGACGAGAAAAGCTACCAGACCCGTTCCGAAGCCATCCGCGACCTGATCCGGGGCGTTCTGGTCCAGAAGGAATGGGAACAGACCGACATGGAAGTGGCCGGCGTGCTCACCCTGGTCTACGACCACCATACCTCGGATCTCGCCCAGCGGCTCATCGAGATCCAGCACGAGGCCCACGAGGTGATCCTTTGCACCATGCATGTGCACATCGACCACCACAACTGCCTGGAAGCCCTGGCCCTGAAGGGAGCCGGCGAGGCCGTGCAAAAACTCTCCCAACGCCTCATCTCCACCCGGGGCGTCAAATACGGCAAGCTCACCCTGGCCACCACCGGCCAGGAGATCGTGTAGGAGCGAAGAGTGTGGGAGGGGCGTTGCTCCTCCCACACCCTCCCCATCGGGGGGAATAATTCCCCCCGAGCCCCCTTTCATAGAAGATGTTCCTTCCACTTTACACTGCCGTCACCGCACAGTATTGACGATTTCCCGTCCCTTTAATCTTTCCAGGGGGATCCGGGGGGCCCTCGGCCTCCCGGCGGGGTGCAGGGGCAGCGCCCCTGTCGGAAGGGTCCAGGGGAGGCGGCGCCTCCCCTGGACGCCGGAGGCATAGTAATCCATGCGCGATATACAGAGCGGACCGCCGGATGTGGCCATTGCCGTGGACCGGGTCGGCATCAAGAATTTCAAGCTGCCCTTGGTGGTGCGCGACCGGGCCAAGGGCCGCCAGCATACCGTGGCCGAGGTGGAGCTGTCGGTGGATTTACCGGCGCGGTTCAAGGGCACGCACATGAGCCGGTTCGTCGAGGCGCTTTCGGGCTTTGCCGGCGAGCTGGACCTGGTGTCCTTCCGCACCCTGCTTACGGACGTGCGTTCGCGGCTGGAGGCGGAAAACGCCCATCTGACCCTGCGCTTCCCGTATTTCCTGGCCAAGGCCTCGCCGGCGTCCGGGGCGAGTTCGCTCATGGATTACGCCTGCCAGTTGTCCGGGGAGTTCGCGGGGGACAAGTTTCGCCAGACGCTGACCGTGTCCGTGCCGGTGATGACGGTGTGCCCGTGTTCGTTGGCCATCTCCGACCAGGGGGCGCACAGCCAGCGGGCCTTGGTGACGCTTCGTTGCCGGTTTTCGGGCTTCGTGTGGCTGGAGGAGCTCATCGAGCTGGCCGAGGCGGCCGGGTCCTCGCCGGTCTACGCGCTTTTAAAGCGTGAGGACGAAAAGCACGTCACCGAGCAGGCCTTCGCCAACCCGACCTTTGTCGAGGACGTGGCCCGGCGGGCGGCCCGCGCCCTGGCCGCGCACCCCAAGGTCACCTGGTACCAGGTGGACGTGGAGAGCTTCGAGTCCATCCACAACCACAGCGCGTTTGCCGGCATCGAGGGCGTGAACGCGCCTGGAAACGGGGCATGATGCCTCTTTCTCGGGAATAGGTTTCCTTATAGCTCTCGCTGCCCCGGCTTTCCTGGTTCGAAAGACGGCTCCGGTACCTTGGTTCGTCCCGGTTTGGGCCAGAAAGAGTGCGATTTTGAAAAAAATCGGGGCATACCCCGGCGCTTGGCCCCCGGATGGCCTTGCCGGGCGGGGGAGGCCCGGGTATGGGTAACCCCATGGCGCTCCCCGGTTTGCCCCTGACCGAATGCGAGAGGATTTTGCAGTTCGCCCCGGTGTCCATCATGACCGTGGACGCCGCGGGGACCATCCTCTTCGTCAACGACTGGCATCTGGCCAATTTCGCCCGGGGCAAGCGCGGCCGGGAGTTTTTCCTCGGCCGCAAGCTGCAGGAACTGCCCGGTATCGTGTCCGCCGGCATCGTCGAGGACATCAAGGCCGTGCTGGCCGGAAATCCCATCCATCTGGAAAGCCTCTACACCGACGAATGCAGCGGTGGCCAGTCGGCCTATCAGAACATCCGGGGCATTCCCCTTTGCGATGCCGGCAAGGTGACCGGTGCCATTTTCATTCGCGAGGACGTGACCAAGCTTGTCATGGCCCAGCACCTGCTCTCGGAAAACCAGGCCATCTTCAAGGCGCTTTTAAACGCCACCCACGATTCCATCATTCTGTCCGACCTCGACGGCAACATCCTCGTGCTCAATGAGGAAGCGGCCCGGCGGCGCGGCCATCCCGTCGATGCCCTGGTCGGGACGAGCCTTTTCAAGTTCATGTCCGACGCCCAGGCCGCGGCGCGCCGCAAGCACCTGCAGGAGTCGGTGGAGAAGGGCACGCTCGTTTCCTACGAGGAGCGCCAGGAGGACCGCTACTTCCTGCTGAGCCTGTGCCCCATCGCCGACGACCAGGGCCGGGTGATATTTATGGCCAGCTATTCCCGGGACATCACGATGCTCAAAGAGACCGAGGCGCAGCTGCGCCGGGAACGGGAACTGGCTTTTTCGGCCAGCCAGGCCAAGTCGCAGTTTCTCGGCAACATCACACATGAGCTGCGGACGCCTCTCAACGGCATCATGGGCGCGACCCAGCTGGCCCAACAAGGCAGCGGCGAGGAAGAGCAGGCCGAGCTGTGGGGCATTGTCGCGGATTCGGGAAAGCGGCTGCTGGCCATCGTCAACAACGTGCTGGAACTGGCCGACATCGACGCGGCGGCCATCGAGCCGGTGCTTTCGCGCTGCGACGTGCGGGGACTCATGGAGAATCTGGCCCGGAACTATTCCGTACGGGCCAAGGTCAAAAACATCGATTTCGCCGCGCGCGTCGACCCCCGTATCCCCCGACGGCTGGTCGGCGACGTTTTCCGGCTGCGCCAGATCCTGTCCAACCTGGTCGACAATGCGCTCAAGTGCACGATGCAGGGGCGCATCGACATCCGGGTGAAGCTGATCTCCACCAGCCGCATCGCGTTCGCTCCCAACTACCGCAACCTGCTTTTTATGGTCCGCGACACCGGCATCGGTATCGCCAAGGATTTGCAGGACAGGATTTTCGAGGATTTCGAGCTGGCCGAGCACTATCTGACCAAGCGGCTGAGCGGGGCGGGGCTCGGGCTTTCCATCGCGCGCCATCTGGTCGAGATGCTCGGCGGGCGCATCTGGGTCAAAAGCGCGCCCGGCCGGGGCAGCACGTTTTATTTCACCATTCCCTTCGCCCTGCCGGACTACGAATGCCGGGACGCTTCGGTGGTCTATGCCAGCGAGGACGCGGTGTTCCATCCGGGCGAGTACACGGTGCTCCTGGTCGAGGACGAGCGCATCAACCGGCTGACCACCGGCCGCACGCTCGCCCGGCTCGGCTACAAGGTGCTGGAGGCGGCCAACGGCCAGGAGGCCCTGGCGACGCTGGCCAGGGACAAGGCCGACATCATCCTCATGGACATCCAGATGCCGGTCATGGACGGCATCGAATGCGCCCACCACATTCGAAACGGCGAGGTGCCGGGGCTGGCCAAACGCATCCCTATCGTGGCGCTCACCGCCTACGCCAGCGAAAAGGACCGGGAACGGTTCCTGCGCCTGGGCATGAACGACTACCTGGCCAAGCCGCATACCATCGAACAACTCGGCGAAGTGCTGGAAGCCAATTTGAAGGCGAACGAGGAGAAAAAGGAAGATGCGAGAGGGGAAACCCTTTAAAAAGGGTTCTCCCCTCTCGCGCTCTCCCCTTCCTAAAGTCTTTAACGGGTACAGATCTCGCTATAACAATTTTATTTTATTAAAAGTCTTTGGAAAGGGGGTCTGGGGGGAAAACCTTTCTGCAAGAAAGGTTTCCCCCCAGAGGGCTTCTCTCCTCTATTTTTCCCTCGACGGCGGTTGGTGCAGGAAGAAGGTGCCTTCCGAGCGCAGGATGTCGGCGTTGCAGGGCGAGACGGCGGCCTTAAGTTCCGCTTCCGAGTTGCCGAATACATAATTCGTGAGGGTATAGAGCAGCTTGCCCCGGGCCAGGAACGTCTGGCGCACGAGCTGGTAGCGCACCACGCCCTTCTCGTCGGCCACGTTGCGCAGGTAGATGGCGTCGTAGGCCCGTCTGCCTTGTAACAGCGACGGCCGGCACATGACGTTGTAGCCCTTGAGCTTGTCCGCGACGTAGGCCTTGACCAGCTCGCAGTTGGCGAAGTCCGAGGCGGTGGGCAGGAAATCATCGGGGCGTTCGCTGACGCACACGTAGAAGCTGCATTCCCCGTTTTTCGCCGTGACCGAGGTCAGGCAGGACGGCGTTTGCCCGGCTGTGACTTCCCAGCCCCGGGGCGGTACGAAGCTGAAGAGATACTGTTTGTTGACGTAGCGTTTGAGCTGTTGCGGTTCCTTGCATCCCCAAAGCGGGACCAGACAGGCGCAAAGCAGGCAGGCGGAAGCAAAAAGGCGCATGTCCGGGCTGTAGCATGGCCTTTGCGCTCCGGCAACCGCACGCTCCTTGCCAAGGGGCCGGGGCTGCTTTATCGTGAGAAAGGTCGGGAACGATTTCCCCGGAGGCAGGCCATGACAGACGCCATATCCGCCGCCCAGTCGGCTCTCGGAGCCTTGTCCACGTCCATGGCCGTTACGGCCAACAACGTGGCCAACGTCAATACCGACGGCTACAAGTCCCAGGATGCCCGTTTGTCCACGGGCCCGGACGGCCAGGGAACGCAGGTGTCCTCCATCGTCGAGGATACTTCCGCCGGCGCTCTTCGCGCGGAAACCGTTGCCGCCGAAAACCAGGCCGGCGTGTACGAGCCCCAAATGGACATGGTGGAAATGAGCAACGTCGACCTGGTCCGTCAAAACGTCAACATGATCCAGGATTCGCGCGCCTTCGAGGCCAATGTGGCCGTGATCCGCACCGCCGACGACATGGCCGGCACACTGCTCGACCTTCGCGTGTGATCCCCGGGCCGCGCCTGGGCAGCCGTCTGGCCCTTTTCCCGATACGATTCGCTTCCGTTGCCGCCTGCCATGCGCAACGCGGCGCGCCAAACCGCCGGCTGCGTGGGGGGGGCTTTCCAGGACGTTTCCTCTCAGGCGTCATGCCAATAATCTCGCATGTTCTCTTTTCACCCGCCATTGCCGCGTATTTTTTGGTGTCTTTTTCCGTCAGGAAATTGACTGTGCTGCCCCGACGCTATAGGAAATGGAAAGCCGCCAGGAATGCGGCCTTTTTTCCGGAGGCCAGATGGAACTGAACCTTTCCGGCATGGTGGGCCAGAGTCCCTGCCTGGGCGAAGTCATACGCATACTCGCCAAAGTCGCGCCCACCGACAGCACGGTGCTGGTCACCGGCGAGTCGGGTACGGGCAAGGAACTGCTCGTGCGCGCCCTGCACAACAACAGCAGGCGGGTCGGTAAGCCGTTCGTTCCGGTCAACTGCGGGGCCATCCCCCGCGAACTCCTTGAATCCGAACTTTTCGGCCACGAAAAGGGGGCCTTCACTTCGGCCGTGCGTTCACGCCAGGGCCGCTTCGAGCTGGCCGAGGGCGGCACCATCTTTCTCGACGAAATCGGGGAAATGGACTTGAGCCTTCAGGTGAAGATCCTGCGGGCCCTCCAGGAAAAGGAATTCGAGCGCGTGGGCGGCGGCAAGACGCTCAAGGCCGATGTGCGCATCGTGGCCGCCACCAACCGCGACCTGGAAGTCGAGGTCGAGGCCGGCCGTTTCCGCGAGGACCTGTATTACCGCCTGAACGTCATCCCCCTGCATCTGCCGCCGCTGCGTGACCGGGGGGAGGACATCCTGCTTCTGGCCGATCATTTCCTGCGTCGTTTCTGCCAGCAGAAAAAACGGACCACCCTGACCTTTACCGACGAAGCCCGTGCCATGATCCTGTCCTATCCCTGGCCGGGCAATGTGCGGGAGCTGGAAAATTTCATGGAGCGGTTGTCGATCCTGTGCGAGCACGACGAGATCGCTGTTTGCGACCTGCCGCGCAAGATTCTCGACAACGCCGGGGTGGTCCCGCCGGTGGTGCCTGTGGTGACCGTGCCGGCGGGCTTTCGCTGGCCGCGCCTGGGTGATATGGTGGAACAGGGCATGGGGCTTAAGGAATTCTTCGACGTCATGGAGGAAAAGCTCCTCCTCGAAGCCCTGGAAAAGGCCGGCGGCGTAAAGAACCAGGCGGCCGAGCTGCTTGGCATCAAGCGCACGACGCTGATCGAAAAGCTCAAAAAGCGCGACCTGGCGGGAGACTAGGCGTCGGTGGCGGCACCGGCGCATCGTGTCGCAGCACGTTCCTTGCAAGGGGATGCGGCGTGAGCCTTACCCTGCCTGCCGGTCTCCGGCGTCTTTTCCTCGCGGCCTTGCTGGTCGCGCTCTGCGCCGGCCCGGCCCGGGCCTTGTCCGTTTCCATCATTACGCGTCCCGACACCGATTCGCTGATTCTCCAGTTTTCCAGGCCCGGGGCCTATCCGACCATCGCCCGAACCGGCCCGGCCGAAATCACCCTGACCTTTCCGCCCGGTATCCTGGCCAAGGAGGACAAGCCCGAGGCCGTCGACTTCAAGTCCTCGCGCCTGATCGAGGCGATGCGGGAAAGCGGCGACACGCTGGTGGTGCGCCTGAAAACCGACGCTTTCGGCTTCGTGGGCTGGCCCCAGGGCGAACAGGAACTCAAGCTGCAGGTCTACCGCGATCCGGCCGGGGCCAACTGGACGCCCGCAAAGGCGCAGCAGGGGCCGGATACCACCATGCCGCCCCGCGCCGCCGTTTCGCCGCCGACCGCTTCGTCTCTGAAGCTGCCCGTCACGCCGCCGAACAACAAGCCCGGCCCGTTGCATCTGCCGCCGTTGCCGGCCACCCTGGCGGACAACAAAGGCCCTGGGCCGGCCCGCCCCGGCGGTCCGCTGCCGGCTCCGGAGCGCGCCGGCAAGAAACGCGATGCGCCCAAGGAGCCGTTTTACGCCGTGCCCTATTCGCTACGGGCCACGGTCATGCACGTTTCCGCCGACAAATCGCCGACGCTGCGTCCGGCCGGCATGGAAGCCCCGACCCTGGCCGACGCGCGTGCCCCCTCGGCCCTGCCGCCGTCGACACCGTCCCGGACGCCGGGCGGCAGCGGGGCGGGGGAATACCGCGTCAAATTGCCGCCGATTCCGCCGGCCGTGGCCGCCGCCGGCAAGGCGCGCGGGGCCGTGGCGCCGCCCGGTCCGACGCCGCCCGCCCCGAACAAGACCGCCGCCGCGCCACCGCCCGATGCGGCTCATGGCGGCGCGTCCCATGGCGACGTGGCCAAGGCCGAAGCGCCTGCGGGCAAGGCGCATGGGGCCGCGGGCGAAACGCCGCCTCCCATGGAGGAGGACCACGACGCCAACAGCCTCGTCGCCGCCCAGGCCGAGAAACTGGCCGGCAACTACGAAGCGGCCAGGAACATGCTGACGAGCCTCAAGAACGCGCCCGGCCTCAAGCCCGAGCTGCGCGAGGAAACCCTGCACACCCTGGCCGGTCTCTACGTCGATATGTACAAGGACGACCCGGCCGCCCATTACGACGAAATCCAGGGCGCGCTGCTCGAGGCCATGAATGCCAACACCAACTCCTACCGGGTGCCGGAGGCGCTGCTCCAGCTCGGCATGCTGAACCTGCGGGTGGGCAACCTGCCCGAAGCCAAGGGCTATTTCAATGTCCTGACCCGCAAGTATCCGACGGACGCCAACGTGCCGCTGATCAACTTTTATTGGGGCGAGTATTACTTCGATCGCGGTGAGTTCAAGAAGGCGGCCAAGGAGTACCAGCAGCTCATCGAGAAGTATCCGGAGAGCAAATACGTGCGTGAGGGGGCCATGGGCCTGGCCAAGACCCTGGTGCGCCTGGGACAGTACAAGGAAGCGGCCCAGATCGCCGACTACATCAACAAGCGCTGGCCCCGGTATTATGTGGAGTTCCCGCCGATCCTGCGCATAGACGGCGACATCGCCTATAGAAATGGCGACTTCAAGAAGGCGCGCGAGGACTACCTGACCTTTTACAATATGACCCCCAAGGCCAAGGACACCGATCTTGTCCTGGCCAGGCTCGGCGACATCTACGCCAAGCTCGGCAACCGGCCGGCGGCGGTGGATTTCTACAACATGGCCGTCAAGGACTACCCCAACCAGGAAGGCGGGCTTATTGCCAAGATGCGTCTGGCCGAGCAGGGGGTGCACGACCAGCCCACCGTCTCCGAGATGTTCTCGCTTTTCGACAAGCCCCAGCAGGAAAGCCCCGAGACCATCTACGAGGGGATCATCCGCGACCACCCCAACAGCCCGCTCGCTCCCCTGGCCCAGATCAAGCTGGCCATGTGGCATCTGTATCGCCAGAACTACCCCGAAAGCCTCAAGGCGGCGGCCCGGTTCCTGGAGCGGTATCCCCAAAACGAGCTGGCCTCCAAGGCCGAGGAAGTGGCGGTCACGGCCTTCGAGCGGATGGCCGGGGACCTCATCGATCACAAGGATTATCCCCGGCTGGTCACGGCCTATAAGGACAACCCCATCCTGGCCGCCAACAGGGGCCTGTTATCCGACAAGACACGGCTCGGGCTGGCGCTGGCCTATCTGCGCACGGGCGACGAGCGTTCCGCCCTGGCCGAGGCGCTGCCCTTTATCGGGCCCAGGGAAAACGACAACGGCAACATGGCGTTGGCCCTTTCCATGAACGTGTACCGCAAGGAAAAGGCCTGGCGGGACGTCGTCGAGCTGGCCAGGAAGGTCAAGGACTGGAAGTTCGGCCCGACGAGGCGACGGGAACTCGAATACAACGTGGCCGAGGCCCTGGAAAACCTGGGCGATTCCAGGCGCGCCCGGGAGCTGTGGCGACGGCTGGCCGGGGACGAGCTGCTGGAAACGGAAAAGCGCTGTTATGCCATGTATTTCATGGCCAAGGCGGCCATGGCCGACAAGAACCTGGAAAATGCCGAACTGTATGCCGGGGAGGCCGCCTTCATGTTCAAGGAGACGGGGCAGGACCCGGACAAGCGCAAGGCCTCGCTCAACATGCTGGTCGAATCGACCCGGGGGCTCGGCCAATACGGCAAGGCGCTCAAGTGGGCCGGGGAATACGCTTCGCTTTGCAAGGAAGGCGACGACGACTGGGCCAGCAACCGGCTGCGCATCGCCGCCATCCAGCGGGCCATGGGCGATGTGGACGGCTGGCGCAAGACGCTGACCGCCATGCGCGATGCCGCCCCGGATTCCCTCTACGGCCGCATGGCCGCTTCCGATCTGGCCACCAACGGCCTGCAACAAAGCCTCAACGCCCTGACCCAGAAGCCGTAAGGGCGCCGGCTTCGCCATCCCCTCCCTTGTCAAGGCGGCCCAAAGCAGGCTAGGACATCCATACTGCCCTGTGTCCCGACGTCCTGTCCGCCGCGCGGGGCGAGGAGGGAGCCATGTCCGTTGCGTCGTCCTCTTCCGTTTCGTCCATGGTCCGCCAGCCCGTCGTGGCCGGCCGTTTCTATCCCGGCGACCCGGCCCAGTTGCGCCGCGAAGTGGCCGGCTATCTGGGGCAAGCCGCGCCCCGGTCCGAAAAGCCGACCCTCCTGGCCATGGCCCCCCACGCCGGCTACGTCTTCAGCGGTTCCGTGGCCGGGCGCACCCTTGGCGCGGCCAGGCTTGCCGACACGCTCCTGCTCCTTGGCCCCAACCATACCGGGCGCGGCGCGCGGCTTGCCGTCTGGCCCGAGGGGGCGTGGCTGGTCCCGGGCTGCGAAGTGCCGGTGGACGCCGGGCTGGCCGGCGAACTGCTCGCCGCCGAGCCGCGTCTGACGCCTGATGTCGCCGCCCATCTGGGCGAGCATTCCCTGGAAGTGGAGCTGCCGTTTTTGTGCGCGGTCAACCCCGGGGCGCGCATCGTGCCGGTGTGCGTGGCCGAGCCCGACCCCGCCGTGTTGCGCGGGGTGGCCGGGGCCATCGTGGCGGTCCTTGGCGCGCTGGCGCGGCCGGTTTCCATCGTGGTCAGCTCGGATATGAGTCACTACATTTCCCATAACGCTGCCAAAAAGCGCGATTCCATGGCGCTCTCCCGCGTCCTGGCCCTCGATCCCGAGGGGCTTTGCCAGGTGGTGCGCCGTGAAGGCATCACCATGTGCGGCGTGATGCCCATGGCCCTGGGCCTTTTCGTGGCCCTGGGGCTTGGCGCGCGGGAGGCGACGCTGGCCGCCTATGCCACGTCCGGGGAGGTTACGGGCGACATGGAGCAGGTTGTGGGCTATGCCGGAGTACTTGTTTCCTGATAACCGCCAACCGCCCGGTGCAAGGAGATGCCCTATGCGACGTATCCTTTGCGTGCTGCCGTTGACGAGCGCCTTGATCCTGATTTTTTCCACCCTTGCCGGTGCCCAGTTCGGCCTGCTGAAGCAGGGCATCGACGCCGTAACCAGCGGCAAGCAAGCCGCGACGCCGGGAGCGGGGACGCCCGCCGCGCCGGCGACCGGCGGGGCCGGAGTGCTCGCCAGCGACACCACCTACAAGAACCCGGCCCGCAATTTCGCCTTTACCATCCCGGCCGGCTGGAAGCTGGAAAACGGCGACCCGGCCAGCGAATCGGTGCTCTTTATGAAACCCGGCACCACCTGGTCGTTTCAATTCCACCTCGAGCAGATGGTGCCGAGCTTTCCGCGCAAGGCCTCGGTTGCCGCGTCGCTTAAGCAGGCCAGGGAAATGGTGCAGATCAAGAAGTACCTGGAGGCCCGGCGGCGTGACGACGGCGACGCCAAGCGCAAATGCGGCGTCATCGGCTGGGAGGTTGTGGAAGCGCCCCAGAAAAACGGCTACCAGCGCATCATCTGGCAGGCCTATGACGGGGAGAACTTCTACATGAACTTTATGGCCGCCAGTGAAAACGGCCAGTTCGAGGCGGCCAGGGACACCTTGCGCCGCATCATGGACTCGATCCGGTTCTGCCGGTAGAAGCAATCACCGGCCGGCGTTTGCCGGTCCGGAACATCATCAAGAGGACCTATGAAACGCACCACCCTTTCCATGCCGGTTGGCCGGCTGGCGACGGCTTTGGCCCTTTGTTTCCTGCTTGCCTCCTGCGCGGTCTACACACCGCCGAATCCGCAAATTTCGAACGTGGTCAACCCGGCCGCCCTGCCCGGCGCGGCGCGCACGGCCGACTGGGATATCGGGGCGGTGCGCTACCAATGGCAGGGCCGGGGGCTCAATTACTATAACGCCGGCCTTTTCCCGGTGCTCCTTTTGGTCAGCAACCATTCCGGCCGTTATCCGGTCATCTATGCCCAGGAATGCCGGGGCATAGGCGTTGGCGGGGCGGAATACGCGCCGTATTCCGTGGACCAGGCGGCCGAGCTGGTTTTCGCCTCCACAGCCTATCAGAAAAGCGCCGAGGCGGCGGTCGTCGGAGGGCTTACCGGCGCGGCCGTCGGGGCCGGGCTCGGGGCGCTGATCGGCTCAGGCTTCAACCACGGCTGGGGCGCGGGACCAGGGGCGCTCATCGGGGCCGGCGCCGGGGCCCTCGGCGGCGCGGCGCTTTCCCAACAGCCCTCCATGGACCAGTACCGGGCCTCGCTGTACCAGGAGATGGGCACCTATGCCTGGCGGCCGTCGCCGGTGCCGCCGGGCGGCCTCATGCCCGGCTACCTCTACTTTCCGGTCTCGGCCGGCGTCCATTCGCTGCGGGTGATCGTGCACGCGGAAAACCAGGTCCAGACCTTCATCATCCCCGTGGACATGCCGGTCTGGTAGACTGGGCCGGCTTCCAAACGATCGCAAACCGGCTCCGGGCCTTCGCCCGGAGCCGGTTTTTTCATGGAACGCGGCGACAAAAAAAGAGCCTCCCGCAAGGAAGGCTCCGTCTCTCGGTGTAACGCCTGTAACGTGAAGAAGTTGAGGAAGGGGAGAGCGCGAGAGGGGAGAACCCTTTTCAAAGGGTTTCCCCTCTCGCACTGTAAACGCTAGTCGCGGCCGCGGGGACCGCGGTCACGGCCGCCGCGGTCACGGTCGAAGCCGCCGCGACGGTCGCCGCCGGGACGACGCGGACCGCTGGTCTTGGCATAATCGGCCGGATCGTAGGGGATGCCGCGTTCCTCGTTGAGAACCGCCTTGCGCGACAGGCGGATGCGGCCCGAGGGCTCCTGATCCAGGACCTTGACCTCGATCTCCTGGCCGAGCTTGACCACGTCGTCCGGGCTGGCCACCCGCTCGACGTCGAGCTGGGACACGTGGCACAGGCCCTCGAGGCCGGGCAGGATCTCGATGATGGCGCCGCAGTCGATGACCTTCCGGACGATGCCCTTGTAGTTGGCCCCGACCTCGGCGTGCTGGTCGTAGTACTCGACGCGCGCCTTGGCCTTTTCCAGGGACTCCAGGGTGGGGGCGAAGATGGAAATCTTGCCCGAATCCTCGATGTCGATGGAAGCGCCGGTATCGGCCGTGATGGCCTTGATGTTCTTGCCGCCCGGTCCGATCACTTCACGGATTTTTTCCGGATTGATGTTGACCACGGCCAGTTGCGGCGCCAGGGGCGACAGCTCCGGACGCGGCGCGGCCAGCATCTCGGCCATGCGGCCGAGGATGTGCAGCCGGGCTTCCTTGGCCTGGGACAGCGCCTGGCGCATGACGGCCTGGGGAATGCCGGTGATCTTGATGTCCATCTGGATGCCGGTGACGCCGTTGGCCGTGCCGGCAACCTTGAAGTCCATGTCGCCCATGGCGTCTTCGTCGCCGAGGATATCGGTCAAAATGAGGAAGTCGTCGCCTTCCTTGATGAGCCCCATGGCGATGCCGGCCACGGGCTCCTTGACCGGAACGCCGGCGTCCATGAGCGCCAGCGACGCGCCGCATACCGAAGCCATGGACGAGGAGCCGTTGGACTCCATCACCTGGGACACCACGCGCATGGTGAAGGGGAATTCGTCGGGGCCGGGCAGCACGGGCAGGATGGAGCGCTCGGCCAGGGCCCCGTGGCCGATTTCACGGCGCGACGGGCCGCGCATGGGCTTGACCTCGCCCACGCAATAGGGCGGGAAGTTGTAGTGGAGCATGAAACGCTTGTAGGTCTCGCCGTTTAACGTCTCGATTTTCTGCTCGTCGCCGGTGGAGCCGAGGGTGGCCACGCACAGGGACTTGGTCTCGCCCCGGGCGAAGATGGTCGAGCCGTGGGTGCGGGGCAAAACGCCCACTTCGATGGCGATGGGGCGCACGGTCTTGGTGTCGCGGCCGTCGAGGCGGATGCCGGTTTCCTTGATAAGCCTGCGCAGGAGCTTCTTCTCCATGTCCGCGAGGATATCGCCGGCCTTGGCCTTGTAGGTCGGCTGGTCCGGGAAGGCGGCCAGCACGGCTTCGATGACGGTCTGCTTGACGGCCTTTCTGGCCTCGCGCCGGGGCATCTTGTCCTTGATGGAGAAGGCTTCCCTGAGCCCGGCCTCGGCCGTCTCGTGGACGAGCTTTTCCAGTTCCGCAATGGGGGCCGGCGGGACAAAGGCGATCTTCGGCTTGCCGGCTTTCTCGCGCAGCTCCTCCTGGAGGTCGATTAAGGGCAGCACGCTTTTGTGCCCCCACTCCAGGGCATCGGCCAGCATGTCCTCGGAGACGAACTTGCCGCCGCCTTCGACCATGACCACCGCGTCGCGCGAGGCGGCGAAGGTCAGGTTGAGCGTGCTCTCGCCGGCCATCTGCTGGACGGTGGGGTTGAAGACGAACTGGCCGTCCACGAAACCCACCCGGCCGCCGGCAATGGGGCCTTCGAAGGGGATCTTGGAGATGTGCAGGGCGGCCGAGGCGGCGGTCAGGGCCAGCACGTCGGGCTCGACCCGGCCGTCGGCGGAGAGCACCGTGGCGATGATCTGGACCTCGTCACGGAAGCCCTTGGGGAAAAGCGGCCGGCAGGGGCGGTCGATCAGCCGGCACACCAGCACCTCGCGCTCGGAGGGGCGGCCGATCTCGCGGCGGAAGTACGAGCCGGGGATGCGGCCGGCGGCGTAGGACATTTCCTGGTAGTCGACGGTGAGCGGGAAAAAGCCTTTTTCCTCGGGCAAGACCTGGGTGCAGGCCGTGACCAGCACCACCGTGCCGCCGGACTGGACCCAGATGGCGCCGTCGGCCTGGTTGGCCAGGCGTCCGGTTTCGAGAATGATGGCGTTGCCGCCGATGTTCGCTTCGAGTCGGATGGGAGAAAATGGGGATGTCATGGGCACCTCGCTGAAAAAGGGGGGAATGCGGCGTATCGTGGCCGGCCCTCCCGCCATGCAGCAGGCGCGGCGGCCACCGGGACCGGTGTCCCGAGGGCGGGCGCGCATAATGCATGTGCGGGAAGGCGGGAACCGGCCCGGAAAGGCCGGCTCCCGACGTGGCGGCGCTACTTGCGCAATCCAAGCTTGGCGATCAGGTCGCGGTAGCGCTGGATGTCCTTTTTCTTCAAATAGTTTAAGAGTTTCCGGCGCTGGCCGACCATTTTGAGCAGACCCGTCCGGGAATGGTAATCCTTGGGATGGGCCTTGAAATGCTCGGTCAGGTAGCTGATGCGCGCCGTCAGCAGGGCGACCTGGACCTCGGGAGATCCGGTGTCGCCTTCGTGCTTCTTGTGCTCCGTGATGACGCTTGCCTTGTCTTCGGCGGTCATAACCACAGCGTTATCCTCCATGGTTGGGGGTGGTTGTTCGCTCGGGGACGGTTTGTCCGCCGCGCCGGGCCGGCTGCGGGTCGCCGAAAAGACCGCGCAAAATGGCCCACCTTAGCGTGCCTTCCGTTTCTTCGACTTTGGCCAACGCCAGTGGCTGCCCGGCGTTGTCGGTCAGCAGGGCGCATCCGCCGGGGGCAACCGAGGCCCCGGCCCGCACACGCACGCCCTGGCGTACCAGGGCGGCCGTATCGGCGGGCAGGGCAATGGTGACCCAGTGGGGAAGCGCCTGCCCGATGGGAATGATCCGTTCGGGCAGGGTTTCCGGGGCGGCCAGGATGTCGTCCAGGCCATGCGCCTGCGTCAGGTCGAAGGGACGGCTGGCTTCCCGGGTCAGGGCGGTTAAAGCGGCGCCGCAGCCAAGTCGCTTCCCCAGGCTGTGGACCAGGGAGCGTATATAGACGCCAGCGGAAACCCGGACCCGGAAGGTCGCCGACGGCAGGTCGATGGCAACGGCCTGCGCGTCGAAAACGGAAATCTTTTTGTGTTTGACAGGGGCGGCCAGACCCTGGCGGGCCAGGGCGTAAAGCGGCTTCCCCTGGTGCTTGGCCGCCGAGTAGGGCGGCACCTCCTGGCTCTCTTCCCGCGTCCAGGCGGAGATGGCCTCGGCCAGTTCGGCCGGGGCGATATGATCCCAGGCCGCTTCGGCGGTCACCGCGCCCTGGATGTCATAGGTGTCCGTGGAAAGCCCCAGGCGCAATTGCCCCAGATAGGTCTTCTCGCCCTCCATGATATAAGAAGCGAGTTTGGTCGCCTCGCCTAAAAGCACCACCAACACGCCGGCGGCCAGGGGATCGAGGGTCCCGGCATGGCCGATCTTTTTTTGCCCCAGGCGTTTGATGGCCGTCAGGCAGGCGGTGGAGGTCGGGCCCGACGGCTTGTCGAGCACCAGCACCCCGTGCAGTTGGGGCAGAGCGGTCCTAGGCGTCAATCGGATATTCCTTTGCCCCGGCAACGGCCTTGGACACGGCCGCAACGAGGATATCGGCGGATTCTTCCAGGGGGGAGGCGAGGCTGCCGCCAGCGGCGTTTTTGTGCCCGCCGCCGCCAAACGAGGCGGCAACGGCCTGGATGTCGATGGCGCCAACCGAACGCAGGGAAAATTTCACGCCGCCCTCGGGCAGCTCGCGAGCCAGGATGGCGGCGCGCACACCCCGAACCCGGAGCGCGTTGTTGACCAGCCCCTCGCAATCCTCGGGCCCTGTGCCCGTGCGGCGAAACATTTTCTGGGATATCCTGATAAGCCCCACCTGTCCATGGTCGGCCAGGCAAAGCTCGCCCAGCACCTCGGACCACAACCGTATCCGGTTCATGGTCCACTGGTTTTTGATGCGCGCGCCGATGGCCCCGACGTCGAGCCCGCCCCGGATCAGTTCGGCCACGATCTCCATGCAGACGGCCGAGGTGCCGCTGAAGCTGAAAAAGCCCGTGTCCGTGGCCAGGGCGGTGTAGATGGCCTCGGCCAGGGGGCCGGAAAGCGGCACGCCCAGGTCCTTGGCGAGCAAGGCCACCATCTCGCCCGTGGCGCTGTGGACCGGATCGACCCAGTTGACCACGCCGAAGCCGGGATTGCCGAGGTGGTGGTCGATGACGACCATGCGGGCCGGATCGAGCACGGTTTCCAGGCGGCCCAGCCGGGGGCCGTCGCCGCAGTCGAGGACCAGGGCCAGATCGTAGTCGTCGGCCGGCGGGACGTCGAGCAGGGGGGCCGGCAGTTCCAGCCAGCCGTACTGGGGCGGCACGGGGAAATCGTTTACCAGGGAGAACGACTTGCCGAGCGCTTCCAGAACGAATCCCATGGCGGCGGTTGCCCCCAACGCGTCACCGTCCGGGGCGGCATGGGCGGCGACCACGAAGGTGTTGCCTTCGCGGATGCGACGGGCGATTTCACTCCTCGGGTCGGGCATAGACCATGTCCTCCAGATACGTATCGCGGGCAAACCGCAGCTGGGGCACGGAGCGCATGCGCAGCCGCTTGCCGAGCAGGGTGCGCAAAAATCCCTTGGCCTGCTCGAGGCCCTCGGCCGCTTCGGCCAGCCGGGCCTCGTCGCCGCTTAGGGTGTAGTAGACCCGGGCGATGGAAAGGTCGGCATTCAAGGCCACGCCGCTTATGGTGACAAGCATGAGGCGGGGGTCTTGCACGTCCTCGACCAGGGCGGTGGCCATTTCCCGGGCGATCTGGTCGGCAAGGCGCGCCGAGCGGCGCGAAGGTTTGGCTTTCATGGCAGTGTTTGCGCCTTACAGGAAAAGTATCTCGATGTCGTCGTCGACAAGTTCGGCCTCGGCCGTGGCCACGACCATGTTGAGCGCTTTTTGGAGCAGGCCCCGGGCATGGGCCGCGTCGGAGGAGACGGTCACCGCGGCCAGAACAAGGGTGCCCCAGGATTCCTGCATGGCCGTCTCGGCGGCGGCCACGTTGAACTTGTTGCGCAGCTTGCGCTTGAGGCTTTGGGCCACGCGGCGCTTGCCCTTGAGCGAATCGTTGCCGTGCAACGTGAACTGGAGGGTCAGCACGCCTACGACCATGGTCATTCCGCATGCGGCGCGGGACGCGTGGGCGTCCCGCGCCGTCATCCGTTACAGGGTGGCCTTTTCCTCCACCGACTCGAAGGCCTCGATTACGTCGCCGACCTTGATGTCGTTGAAGTTTTCCAGGCCGACGCCGCATTCGTAACCCTTGGTGACTTCCTTGACGTCGTCCTTGAAGCGCCGCAGGGACGCAAGCTTGCCGGTGTAGACCACCACGCCGTCGCGCACGAGCCGCACGCCGGCGTTGCGGGTCAGCTTGCCGTCGAGGACGCCGCAGCCGGCGACCGTGCCGATTTTGGGCACGCTGAAGGTGTCGCGCACCTCGGCCTGGCCTAGGTACTGCTCGCGGATGACCGGGGCCAGCATGCCGGACATGGCGTCTTTGATCTCGCCCACGAGCTTGTAGATGATGTCGTAGAAGCGGATGTCCACGCTCTCGCGCTCGGCCATCTCCTTGACCTTGATGGTCGGGCGCACATTGAATCCGATGATGATGGCGTCGGAAGCCGAAGCCAGCAGGATGTCGGACTCGGTGATGGCGCCGGCGCCGGTGTGGATGATCTCCACCTTGACCTTGTCCGTGGAGAGCTTGTGGAGCGCGTCGGTGATGGCCTCGAGGGAGCCCTGCACGTCGGCCTTGAGCACGAGGTTGAGGGTTTGGGCCTCGGCCTCGGGCTTGCTGGCCAGGAAGGTTTCAAGGGTCACCTTGCTGGCCTTGCCGAGCTCGCGCTCACGCTGTTTGGTGGCGCGGCCCTCGGCGATGCGGCGGGCGACCTTGTCGTCCTCAAGCCCGGCGAATTCGTCGCCGGCCTCGGGCACGCCTTCGAAGCCCTGCACTTCCACCGGGATGGCCGGGCCGGCGCCCTTGATCTTGCGGCCCTGGTCGTCGAAGAGGGCCCGCACGCGGCCGGAGAACACGCCGCACACAAAGGCGTCGCCCTGGTGCAGGGTGCCTTCCTGGATGAGCACCGTGGCCACCGGGCCGCGACCCTTGTCCAGGCGCGCTTCGACGATGTGGCCACGGGCGCGCTTGTCCGGGTTGGCCTTAAGCTGCAGCACCTCGGCCTGGAGCAGGATCATTTCGAGCAGTTCGTCGAGGCCGATCTTCTGTTTGGCCGAGACGCTGGCGAAGATGGTGTCGCCGCCCCAGTCCTCGGGCACAAGGCCGAGCTCGCCCAGTTCGCGCTTGACGCGGTCGGGGTTGGCGTCGGGCTTGTCGATCTTGTTGACCGCGACCACGATGGGGACGCCGGCGGCCTTGGAGTGGTTGACCGCCTCGCGGGTCTGATCCATCACGCCGTCATCGGCGGCAACCACCAGGACCACGATGTCCGTGACCTGGGCGCCGCGGGCGCGCATGGCCGTAAACGCCTCGTGGCCCGGCGTGTCGAGGAACACGATGTCCCCGCGCTTGGTGCTCACGTGGTAGGCGCCGATGTGCTGCGTAATGCCGCCGGCCTCGCCAGAGACCACGTTGGAGGCCCGGATGGCGTCCAAAAGCGACGTCTTGCCGTGGTCGACGTGGCCCATGATGGTGACGACCGGGGGACGGGGCTTTAAGTCCTCGGGCTTGTCCGCTTCGGAGGCGATGAGGTAGTCGTCCTCGGAGAAGCCGAATTTTTCCACTTCGAAGCCGAATTCGGACGCGGCCAGGGTGGCGGTCTCGACGTCGAGGGACTGGTTGATGGTCACCAGCGCCCCGAGGCCGAGCAGGACCTTGATGAGGTCCTGGGCCTTGGCGCCCATCTGCTTGGCCAGATCGGAGACCCGGATGGTTTCCTCCATGCGGATCTTGCGCTTGGCCGCCTTCATGGGCTGGGCGCCGGCGTCGACCTTGGTCTGGAGGAAATCGTCGCGGTTTTTCTTGCGCTTGAATTTGCCGCCCATACGGCCGCCGGTGCGGTCCGGGATGTCGCCGGCCTTGCGCTTGCCGCCCTTGCCCGCGCCGAGGCCGCCGGCCCTGCGGCGGTCGCCTTCGTTGGCCTGGGGCGTGAATTCCACCACGCGACGGTCCTTCTTGCGCTTTTTCGAGGCGTCGTCGGTGCCTGGCTGCGGCGGCATGCCGGGCACAGGACGTCCGGTGGGACGGGGTGCGCCGGGACCCGGACGCATGCCGGGACGAGGCGAATCGCCGGCCGGCCGCCGGGGCGCGGGAGGCGTTTTCTTCGGGTCCGGCATGGAAATGATACGCACCTTGGGCGCGGAAGAGGGTTCGGGCCGGCGGGGTTTGCGGCGGTCCTTCCCGGCGGCGTCGGCCCCTGCGGCGGGTGCTTCGGCCTTTTCGGGTTCCGGGGACTTTGGCGCGACCGATGCCGGCGCTCCCTCCGCCGGGGCCTCGGAGGCTTCGGCGGCAGCTTGCGCTTCCTGCGTTTCGGGTGCCGCAGCGGCTTGCAATCCCTCGGTCGCGGCCTCGTCTTCGACCTCGACGGTCGGCGTCTCGGCCTGGGGCTCTTCGGCAGCCGCTGCGCCGGCCGGGCGCACGACCCGGGCGGTTTCCATGATGACCGGCCTGGCCGCCTCGCGGGGCGCTTCGGGGGCCTCCGGCGTTTCGCTCGCGGCTTGCGGGACCTCTTGCTCCACGGGCTCCGCAGCCTCCGGCTCCGGCGCCTCGGGGGCGGGGGGGGGCGTCACGGGCTCGGGCGCTTTTTCGTTCGCGGTCGGCGCGGGGGGCGGGGTCGGGGCGGCCTTGCGGCGACGGACGATGACGCCGGGCTGCACTTCGGTATCAATGATCTGGGTGCGGGCGGTCTGTCCCTGCTGCACGCGGGCGCGCACCTGGGCGGCTTCCTCGTCGGTCAAAGTGCCCATCTGGCTTTTGACCTGGATGCCGAGCTCCCGCAGGATCTGCAGCAATTCCTTGTTGCCGATGCCCAGATCCTTGGTAATGTCCTTCAGTCTGATTTTATTCACCATTCCCCCCCCTCCGGCGCCTGGGCCGCCCGGAGTATTTCGAAAATTTCTCGGCGCATTCGGGGTTGGCGCAGAGATAGTGCCCCCGTCCCGGCATGACGGCCCGGGGATCGGGCACCAGGCGGGCGTCGCCGGTCGCGGCCGCAACATGGCGGCGCAACGCGCTTTTGGGATATCGGCCACGGCAGATGACGCACATGCGCGTGGGGCCGGCGCGGCGACCGGTCGTTTCGTTTTGCATCATCGGGTCGTATCCGTCCCCGGTTCGTTGTCTGCCGCATCCACCGCATTCGCGGTTTCCGGGGACGCTTCGGGAGCGGTCGCCTCGGCTTCGGGCGGCGTTTGCGCCGCGTCCTCGATCGGAGTGTCCGCAGCCTCGGTTTCGGCTGGGGCGTCAGCATCTTCGGCCTCGGGCGACGCCGGGGTCGCCTCCTCGGCCGGGGCTTCAGCGTCCTCGACCGGGGTTTCCCCGGCTTCGTCCGCATCGTCCTCGGTGTGGGCAGCCACCGCGCCCATAAGCTTGAGCGCCGCGCGCAGGTCGTCGCGCTTGGACGGCGTCATGCCGCTTATGGCGTCGATGGCCTCATCGGGCGCTCCGGCCAGTTCTTCCATGGACTCGAAGCCGGCGGCCAGGATGTTGTCCACGGGAATTTCGGCCACGCTCGCCAGCTGCTCCAGGAATTTCTTGGAGGCGTTGACCTCGCGGAAGCGGGACTCGGTGAAGATGTCGATCTTCCAGCCGAGGAGCTTGGCCGCGAGTTTGACGTTTTGGCCCTTGCGGCCGATGGCCAGGTTGAGCTGGTCGTCGGAAACCACGACTTCCAGGGCTTTTTCGTCCTCGTCGACGGAAATTCGGGTCACCCGGGCCGGGGACAGGGCGTTGGCGGCGTAGCTGGCGATTTCGGGGTTCCAGACCACGATGTCGATGCGTTCGCCGCGCAGCTCCTGCACGATGTTCTGGATGCGCGAGCCCCGGATGCCCACGCACGCGCCCACCGGGTCGACGTCGCGGTCCTTGGACACCACGGCCACCTTGGCCCGGGAGCCGG
The DNA here is from genome assembly GCF_047785625.1 of Solidesulfovibrio sp. C21. Taxonomy (NCBI): domain Bacteria; kingdom Pseudomonadati; phylum Thermodesulfobacteriota; class Desulfovibrionia; order Desulfovibrionales; family Desulfovibrionaceae; genus Solidesulfovibrio; species Solidesulfovibrio sp. C21. The sequence goes on along the minus strand of NZ_JBLODY010000020.1, from coordinate 29,736 downwards.
GATCGCGGGCCACGCCCACGATTTTGACCGTGCCGTCGGAGACTTCCGGCACCTCGCGCGAGAAAAGCGCCTTCATGTATTCGGCATGGGTGCGCGACACGATGATCTGGGGACCGCGTCCGGAGGGCAGGACTTCGATGATATAGGCCTGGACCCGGTCGCCGCGCTTGTAGCGCTCGCGGGGAATCTGTTCTTCCTTGGGCAAAAGCGCCTCGGTGCGGCCGAGGTTGATGATCCAGCCGGTACGGTCGCGGCGCTGGATGATGCCGGAAATGATCTCGCCCTTGCGGTCCTTGTATTCCTCGTAGATGATCTCCTGCTCCGCGTCGCGCATGCGCTGGATGATCACCTGTTTGGCCGACTGGGCGGCGATGCGGCCGAGGTTTTCCACCGTGAGCTTGAAGCCCATCTCGTCGTCGAGGGCCACGTTGGGATCGATGGCCCTGGCGTCGGCCAGGCAGATCTCCACCGCCGGATCGGCCACGTCGTCGTCTTCCACCACGACTTTGAACTGGTACACCTCGATCTCGCCCTGTTCGTCGTTGTAGCTGACCTCGACGTCGAGGTTCTCTCCGTATTTGCGGATGACCGACGAGCGTACGGCCTCCTCCAGGGTATCGATCAGCAAGTCGCGGTCGATGCCCCGGTCCTTGCTGATCTGATCGATGGCTTTTTTGAGTTCCGTCATGGGGTTCCCTCCGAGGTCCCGGACGACGCTAGGCGTCGCCCTCCGTGGCCTCTCCTTCGGAAATGGCGTCAAAGGCGTGGATGAGGCGGACCTTGTCCGCTTCGTCGAAATCAAAGGACAGCGAAAACGCCTGCGGCACGGAGTCCACCGTCATGGTGACGCGCACACCCGCAACCGCCGTCAGTTTCCCCCGGAAGCGCTTGCGCCCGTCCCGGGGCGCGGCGAGCTTGGCCTCGATGGTCTCCCCGATGTAGGCCGGCAGTTGTCCGGCCGTGAAAAAACGGCGGCCAAGGCCCGGCGAGGACACCTCCAGCACGTAGGGACCGTGAAAGATGTCTTCCATTTCGAGCAGCGAGCCCAGGTGGCGGCTGACCGTGGCGCATTCGTCGATGGTCACGCCGCGACGCTCCGGCGTACGCGGAACGTCATCGGCGAGGTCGAGGTAGAGGCGCACAAGCTGGCGATGTCCGGACGCAGCCAGTTCCACGCCCCAGGCGACAAGGCCCTTGGCGGCGAGGAACGGGGAAATCAGTTCCCGAATTTTTTCCGGCGCTACGCTTGTTCGCTGCATGTTGTCCTTTGTCAGCAAAAAAAAAGTGGACCGATCGTCAGGCCCACCTCGTCACGACAACCGTTGGGTTGGGAGACTCAGGTTGGAGCGGGCGACGAGGATCGAACTCGCGACACCAAGCTTGGGAAGCTTGTACTCTACCAGCTGAGCTACGCCCGCTCGAATTGGAGGGAATACCATCTCCCCCGTATTTGTCAAGCGAATGGGGCCATCCGCGGAAAAAAGTACCCAGTCCCCCGCCCGGTGCCTCCGGGAGCGGTTCCGGCCGTTGGCCCGCATGTTGCAACCGTGTCGGCCGAGGAGGGCCGCACCCCATGGAAATGAGCATGCTGAGCGCTGTCTTCGGGGCTTTGTCCACGGAATTGCGCCTGAATATGTCCGCCAATAATTTGGCGAACGTCAACACCACCGGCTATAAGCGCGACCGGGTGTCCTTCGAGGACACCTTCCTGCGCTACGCCCACGACTACCATATGGATCCGCGCGGCAACCTCCGGGAAAAGGAGATCTTTCCCCGGGCGGATCTCGTGGCCACGCCCCGGCTGGCCGAACAGAAAATCGATTTTGGCCAGGGCGCGTTGCAACTCACCGGCAACCCCCTCGACGTGGCCATCCAGGGGGAGGGCTTTTTCAAGGTCTCCTCCGGCGGCTCCACCTACTACACGCGCAACGGGGCCTTTCACCGCGATGCCCAGGGCATGCTCGTCACCGATCAGAACTCTCCCGTCCTCGGCAACGGCGGTCCCATCCAGATTCCCGACGGTCGGAACATCTCCATCGACGGGGCCGGGGCAATCTATGTCGACGGAGCCCAGGTGGGCCAGATCGACGTGGTGACCGTGCAAAACCCCGAGGCCCTGCAAAAATACGGCACCAATCTCTACATGCCCCAGGACGGCGTCACCGTCCGGGAAGGGGCGGTGGTGGACGGCCAAAGTCAGGTCGCCCAGGGCTACCTGGAAAAACCCAATGTCCAGGTGGTCGAGGAGATGGTCAACATGATCGAGACGCAACGGACCTACGAAGCCTATCAGAAGGTCATGACCAACACCAGCGATCTCGACACCAAGTCCATCCGCATGGGCACGGACAAGTCGTAACGCTTGAGAGGAGAAAGACGCCATGATGCGATCCCTTTGGACCGCCACCACCGGCATGGTGGCCATGCAGATGCAGATAGACACCATGTCCAACAACCTGGCCAACGTGAACACCGTGGGCTTCAAAAAAAGCCGGGCCGAGTTCGAGGACCTCATGTACCAGACGCTCCAGGTGGCCGGCACGGAAACCGCCGGCGGCAACCGCATCCCCACCGGCCTGCAGGTGGGCCTGGGCGTCAAACCGACGACGGTGCACAAGTTCTTCACCCAGGGCGACCTGCAAAACACCGGCAACCAGCTCGACATCGCCATCCAGGGCCAGGGTTTTTTCAAGATCGACGTCAACGGCCGGGAACTCTACACCCGGGCCGGCTCGTTCAAGCTCAACCAGGACGGCACCATCGTCAATGCCGGCGGCTATCCGCTCCAGCCGACCTTTTCCGTGCCCACCGAGACCAAGAGCATCACCATCACCGAAAACGGCCACGTCTCCTGCCTCGACCAGGACGGCGCCGAACTGGCTTCGACCGACATCCCGCTTTACACCTTCATCAACCCGTCCGGGCTCACCGCCGAGGGGCGCAACCTCTATTCCACCACCCAGGCCTCGGGCACGGCCAACGAAGTGACGCCCGGCGACCAGAACGCCGGCACCCTGGCCCAGGGCTACCTCGAAATGTCCAACGTGGAGCTCGTCGACGAGATGGTCGGGCTCATCGTGGGCCAGCGTGCCTACGAAGCCAACTCCAAGGCCATCACCACAGCCGACGGCATGTTGCAGACCGCCGTCAACGTGAAGCGGTAAACGCCGTCGGGAAACTCCCCGGGAGGATGCCATGACACGCCTGATCAAAACCGCCGTCGCCGCCGCGTTGGCCTCGGTGCTGCTTTTCGCCGCCGCAACGGCCGGGGCCGCGTTGTGGCGGCTTTCCGTCAAGGAAGCAGCCACAGCCGCCGGCGAGCGGGTGCTTTTATCCGAAATCGCCGAGCCCCAGGGCAGTTTTCCGCCCGACGCCTGGGCGACGCTCGGGGCCACGCCCCTTTGGTATTCCCCGGAGACGGTGGGCAGGCAGACGATCATTCCCGCGGCCAAGATCCTGGAGGGGCTTCGCTACTACCTGCGCGACGCGCCGGTGGAATACGCCCTGCCCAACCAGCTCGTGCTCTCGCGCGGGGGCAAGGTGCTCTCCCACGAGGAGCTGCGGACCATGGCCGTCGAAACATTGACGCCCAAGGTGGCGGCCCTTGGCGGCGAGGCCCGGCTCGTGTCGGTGTCCGTGCCCGACCATCTTTTCATCGATGACCGGGGCACCGGCGTCCACGTGGAATGCGGGGAAGTCGTGCCCGGAAAAATGCCCTTCCGGTTCGTCGTGGCCGGGGCCGGGGCAAAGATATTGCAACAGATCCCGGCAGAGGCCGTGGTCGAGCAGTTCGCCCGCGTGCCCGTGGCCATAAAGCCCATCCTCCCCAGGGACGGAGCCGCCAGGGAACAGGTCGCCTATGTTTGGGAACGACGCAACATGGTGCACATCAAGGGCCGGGTGTTCGAACCCGGCGACGGCCAGTGGCGGGCGCGCCGGGGCGTCGGCGCGGGGCAGATCATCATGGCCGACGACATGGAGCCCATGCCGCTTATTCTGCGCGGCGACCAGGTCCGGGTGGTCTACCAGGGGCGCGGCGTGCGGTTGACGCTTCTGGCCGAAGCCCTGACCGACGGGGCCCCGGGCGGCAAGATCACCGTGAAAAGCTCCAAGGGCACCAAGGAACTCATGGGCATCGTCCGGGACAGATCCACGGTCATGGTCCAGTAGCCTGAGAAAAAAATACGCGAGTATTCTTAAGAAAAAAGAGTGATCCGAACTGTCGCCTGCGGGATGGGCCGGGAAGCATCCCAAGGGCGCGACACGGGGCTGGCGTGGCACAAGGATGTGTTTTCGCAAACGCCGAGGACGGAAAGGACGGAGTCGTCATGATACTCAAGCACTGTATTCCCCTGCTTCTGGTCGCTGGCCTTGCCGCCTGCGCGCCGGCCTCCAAGAAGGCCACGCCCATGCCCCAGGTCACGCCGACCGTGGCCAAGGCCCCGCCGCCGGCCCAGAATCCCGGCTCGGTCTTCAGCCAGAACCAGCCCACCTTTTTGTTCGACGACACCCGGGCCCGGCGCATCGGCGACATCCTGACCGTCAACATCGTGGACACGTCGAAGTCTGACCTCAAGGCCGAGACGAAAAACGACAAGACCAGCAGCCAGCAGCTCGGCGTGTCCAACTACTTCGGCAACAAGACCATCACCGGCAACCTGCCCGGCCAGCTCGGCGGGCCGGACTTCGGCATGAAGGGATACACCGGCTCCACTCCGCTGGTGGGCGTCAGCAACGCCGAGAAGTTCCAGAGCAAGGGCGAAACCAAGCGGGAATCCGCCGTCACCGCCTCCATCGGCTGCCGCATCGTCAACATCCTGCCCGGCGGGGTGATGCAGCTGGAAGGGGCGCGGCAGACCCGCGTCAACAATGAAAACCAGATCATCGTGGTCAAGGGGCTCGTGCGTCCCATCGACGTCGGCCCGAGCAACACCGTGGCCTCGACCCATCTGGCCGACTGCCAGATCGAGTACTACGGCGAGGGCGACCTGGCCGACCGCCAGAAGAGCGGCTGGCTGGCCCGCATTCTCGACAACGTCTGGCCGTTTTAAGGCCGCATCGAGGGAGCAAAAGGATATGCACCCCATCATGAGCAGCAGCATCGCCACGCGCCCGGTCCGCGCCATGGTCCTTGTCCTGGCCGCGCTCGCCGTGTTTGCGGCCCTGCCCTTTACGGCCTCCCCGGCGCACGGCGCGCGCATCAAGGATATCGCCAGCGTTTCGGGCATGCGCCGAAACCAGCTCGTGGGCTACGGTCTGGTGGTCGGGCTCTCCGGCACCGGCGACCAGCGCGGCTCGGATTTCACGGTCCAGTCCATCTTTAACATGCTCGACAAGATGGGCGTGCGCGTGGACAAGACGACGCTGAAGCCCAAAAACGTGGCCGCGGTCATGGTCACGGCCCAGATGCCGGTTTCGGCCCGGCCCGGCAGCCGGCTGGACGTGACCGTGTCCTCCATCGGCGACGCCACGAGCCTTCTTGGCGGCGTGCTGCTGGTGACGCCCATGAAGGGCGTCGACGGCAACATCTACGCCATCGCCCAGGGCTCGGTGCTGGTCGGCGGCGTTTCGGCCCAGGGAGCCGGGGCCTCGGTGTCGAAAAATATCACCACCGTGGGCCTGCTTCCGGGCGGGGCCAACGTGGAACGGGCCGTGGCCTTTTCCTTCAACGACCAGACCGACCTGACCCTTTCCCTGCGCAACCCCGACTTTTCCACGGCCACCCGCGTGGCCAAGCGCGTCAACGAAACCATGGGCTCGGCCATGGCCACGGCCATCGACGCCGGCACCATCCGCCTGTCCGTACCGCCGGAGAACCAGGGCAACCTGGCGCCGCTTATGGCCTCCATCGAGAATATCGAGGTCACCCCGGACCACCGGGCCCGGGTGGTGGTGGACGAAAAGACCGGCACGGTCGTCCTTGGGCAAAACGTCCAGATTTCGCCCGTGGCCATCACCCACGGCAACCTGCAGATCCAGGTCCAGGAGTCCGCCGACGTGTCCCAGCCGCTGCCGTTTTCGGGTGGCCAGACCGTGGTCACGCCCCAGACCAACGTCGGGGTGACCGAGGAGAACCGCAAGCTCAAGATGATCGAAGGCGCCACGCTCCAGGAACTGGTGGAGGGTTTAAACGCCCTCGGCGCGACGCCGCGCGACCTCATAAGCATCCTGCGCACCCTGGAATCGTCCGGGGCGCTGGCCGCCGACCTGGAGGTCAACTAGCCGTGAGCCTTCCTTCCGGCATGGGCGATCTGGCCGCGACGGGGTCCTTGCAGGCCGATGTGGCGCAAAAGCTGCGCGTCGACGCCCTGCAAAAGACCCTTACCGGGGGCAAGACCAAGGAGGCCAAGCTGCGCGAGGCCTGCAAGGGCTTCGAGTCGGTCTTCATCTCCCAGCTCTTCAAGGAGATGCGCGCCACCGTGCCGAAAGACGGGATTCTCCACGGCCACTACGAGGATCAGTATTATTCCATGTTCGACAAGGCCATGTGCGACCAGCTCGCGGACGACGGCGGCATCGGCCTGGCCGACATGATGTACCGCCAGCTCAAGGGGCAGGTGATGGGCAAGGACGGCAAGGCCGGGCAGGGCGACATCCTGCCGGCCAACCGGCCCGTGGCCGCCCACGGATCGTTCTTGTCCGGCGTGGCGCGCATTCCTGTTCCGGGCGGCGTCGCCCCGGCCGGCAAGCGCGGCATCCCGGCCGACCATTTCTCGCCGGAAATGGCCGCCGCCATGGCCCGGCCCGGCGTCTCCCCCCTGGCTTCCGCCCATGCGCCGACGGACGGCGCGACCGACCAGGCCGTCGCCGCGACCCAGGCCGCGACGCCCATGGCCGCGCCGGTCAATGGCGAGATCACCTCGGAATACGGCTGGCGCGCCGATCCGTTCAAGGGCGACCGGGCCTGGCACGCCGGCATGGACATCGCCGCGCCCCAAGGGTCGTCGGTTTCCGCCTGCTGGGGCGGCACGGTCGTTTTTGCCGGGACGAAGGGGGGGTACGGCAACGTGGTCGAGGTGGAGCATCCCGGCGGATGGAAGAGTGTTTACGGGCACTTGAGCAGTTATTCGGTCAAGGCGGGCGACCATGTCGCGGCTGGCGGAAAAATTGCAGAGGTTGGCAGTACCGGACGTTCCACCGGGCCGCATCTGCACTTCGAACTGCGCCGGGGAAGCGAGACGGTCGATCCGGAGCGGCTGCTGGCCGCGTCGGGACTGGTCCAGGATGCTTCATAGAAAATGTATATTTCAAGGTGGTTAAGGAGGCGCAGCCATGATCGCGGGCATACTGTCCAACCTCGAACGCCAGCTCAAGGCCGTTTTGCTGCTGGATACGCTGCAAAAGGAAGAATTTTCCCACCTCTCCGCCCGTAATCCGGGTGGGGTCGCCTCCGCCGAGTTTTCCATCCAGGAGCTCCTGCGCCAACTGACCGTGGAGCGCCACAGCCTGCACGCGATTTACGCGGCGCTCGATCCCGGGGCCACGCGCCTTGGCGACGTCATTGGCCGCTTTTCCCCCGAGGATGCGGAAAAGGCCGGCGGGCTCGTGGCGGCCATCGACGCCGGCCAGCAGCGTTGCGCCAAGCAGGCCAGCCGCAACTACGCCATGGCCCTTGGGCTTTACGACGTGGCCAAGGGCAGCCTCGACACCCTGCGCAAACTGCTCGTGCCCAAAAAAGGCGTCTACGGGGCCAAGGGACGCATGGCCACCGGTACGTCCGGGCCGGGGATCATCAGCGGGAGACTCTAATGTCGAGCTTAAGCTCCATCCTGTCCATCGGGCGATCGGGCCTTACCGCCTCGCAGGTCGCCCTGCAGGTGACGGGCAACAATATCTCCAACGTCGACACCAAGGGCTACAGCAAGCAGTCGGTGGTGCTCGTCGACGGACAGTACATCACGTCCTCGCCCGGCCAGCTCGGTTCCGGCGTGGTGGCCCAGGAAGTGGTGCGCTCCTACGACTCCCTGACCGAATCCAAGTACCTGTCCCAGATTTCCGTGCGCGACCGCTGGAAGGCGCTCTACACCGGCCTCAGCTCCATCCAGAGCTATTTCAACGAGTCCAACACAGACGGGGCCAACGCGGCCTTGTCGAAATTTTTCGGGGATTGGGGCAATCTGACCACCAACACCAGCGATGCGGCCACGCGCCAGACCATGCTCGAGGACACGGGCACGTTGCTTTCCATCTACCGCTCCATGGCCTCTTCCCTGGAGGGCCAGAAGACGACCCTCGATACGGCCATCACCGACGACGTGGGCACCCTCAACAAGCTGGCCTCGGACGTGGCCGACATCAACCGGCGGATCAACCAGTACCAGATCGACGGCAAGAGCATTCCCAACAGCCTCTACGACCTGCGCGACTCCAAGGTCGAAGACCTCTCCTCGCTGGTGGACGTCAATGTGGTGGACAACGGCAAGGGCGACTACACCGTCTACACCAAGTCCGGGCAGACCATCGTGGACGGCACCGAGGCCTACAGCTTTGACTACAAGCAAGGGCAGACCGTCCGCCAGCTGAGCGCGGCCTCGATGGCGGCCGGCTCGAACGCCCAGTGTTACTACGACGGCTCGGATTCCCACGAATACACGATCCAGGTGGTGGACTCCGGGGGCGTCGGCGCCGGGGCGACGTTCAAGGCCTCCCTCGACGGCGGCAAGTCCTGGCTGACCACTTCCAACGGCAACACCGCCATTTTCCAGGCCGACGGCACATCGGGAAAAGTCAAGGTCGGGGACCTGGATATTTGGTTCGACAAAGTGGATGCCTCGGACCCTTCGCCGTTAAGCGATCTCAACGCCGGCGACACCTTCACCCTGGTCCCCAAAAAGGCCCTCTACTGGCACACCACGGCCGGCACCGAGGAAAACGTCACACCGCAGTTGCATGCCGACGGCACGGACAACGAGCGCCGGCTGACCGGCGGGGCGCTTTCCGGCGCGTTTTTGCTGCGCGACGTGAATCTGGCCGGCTATCAGGATTCCCTCGACGCCATGGCCAACAGCCTGGTCTGGGAGATCAACCGCGTCCATTCGCAAGGCGCGGGGCTCACGAATTTTTCCTCGGTCCAGGGCACCTACAGCGTGGACGATGCGGACGCGGCGCTCGGCAGCAACCAGGCCCACCTGACCTACGGCGACCGCCTGGCCTCGGGCGCGGCCATGATCTACGTCTACGGCCCGGACGGCACATTGAATTCCAAGGACAGCATCTGGGTGGATCCGACGGCCACCACGCTCAATGACTTCGTCACGTCGATCAACACCGCCTTCAGCGGCAAGCTGAACGCCACTGTGGTCAACGGCCGACTCAACCTCAGCGCCGCCAGCGGCTACTCCTTCCAGTTCGGCGACGATTCCTCGGGCATTCTGGCCGGCCTTGGCGTCAACACGCTCCTGACCGGCTCCACGGCCTCGGACGTGGCCATAAACAACGTGGTGACGAACGACACCAACCGGGTCAACGTGGGCCATGTCGGCTCGGCCGGGCTGACAGCTCCGGGTGATAACACCACGGCCACGGCCATAACCGCGCTGGCGACCAAGGACGTCAATTTCTTCGTGACCGGCAAGGCCACCTCCAGCCAGACCCTGAGCGGTTATTACAACGCCCTGGTCGGGCAGGTGGGCGCGGACACCTCGAGCGCCAACTACCAGGCCACCTACCAGACGGCCCTGGCTTCCCAGGTCCAGGACCAGAAGCTTTCGATTTCCGGCGTCAGCCTCGACGAGGAGCTGACCAACCTCATCAAATACCAGCATGCCTACCAGGCGGCGGCCAAGCTCATCAGCACGGCCGATTCGCTGTTCCAGACGGTTCTGGGGCTGAAAAACTAGCTCCCGGAGGTTTTCCCTATGGCCCTGCGCGTTACCCAGCAAATGCTTTACGGCACCGTCATCAACCAAAACAACGCCGCGTTGTCCAGGCTGATGGCGACCAACGAACAGGCGTCCACCCAAAAGCGCATCAACGCACCGTCCGACGACCCCAACGGCGCGGTGCAGGTGCTGGGTACCCGGACCGACTTGAGCCAGCTGACCCAGTACCAGAGCAACATCACCTCGGCCAAGGGCTGGCTCAACCAGGGCGACAGCACCTTAAGCTCCGTCAGTACGCTTATAAGCACCATCAAGGGCTACGCCGAGCAGGCGGCCACGGGCACGGTCACCGACGAGAACCGCCACGAGATCGCGAGCCAGCTCCGTCAGTACTTCGGCCAGCTCATCTCCTTGTCCAACACCACCTACAACGGCAAGTCGCTTTTCGCCGGCCAGAAGACCGACACCGGGGCCTATGAACAAGGCTTGTGGATGAACAGCAACGACGCGACCTTCGACGCGGCCGTCGACGCAAGCGGCGGGTTCAGTATTTCGGGTAGCTCGGATTCGACGGTGCTGGTGCAGTTTATGGGCACCGACACCACGAACTATCAGCCAGCCTTCCAATATTCCACCGACGGCGGCACGACCTGGAACAACGGAACGTACGCCACGGCCCCGGGCGCGGCCAGCCAGACGCTCAGCCTCGGTTCGGGCCTGTCCATGGACCTTGATGCCAATGCGCTTTCCAGCGTGACCGCCTGCGCCGACCATAATGATTCCAACGGCACCTGGATGTGGATCCGGCCGACCGCCGTCTACCAGGGCAACACCAACGAGGACGTCACGGTATTTAGCGTGGATACCGGCGGCGGTACGGCCACGGCATCGGCCTCGGGCACGTTTAGCGGCAACGTCATGGTGCGCATGGACGACACGTCCGGTGCGAAATACAAGTATTCCTACAGCACCGACGGCGGGACGTCCTGGGTGGCGGGCAACACGTCGAGCGCCATCGGGCCACCGACGACCATGGCCGTTCCCGGCGGGCTTTTGACGATCACGGGCGGCTCGCCCGCCGACGGCGACCAGTTCTTCATCCAACCGGGCACGGCCGACATTTCCATCGGCATCTCGCCGACCGATTCGGTGGTGGTCAACGGGGTGGGCACGGAGATCTTCGGCGGCATCGACGACAAAAAGGCCGTGACATTCAGCGGCTCCAACGCCGGCAACCTCTTTGAAACGGTTGGCAAGCTCGTCGGCTACCTGGAAACCAACAATCAAAGCGGCATCCAGGAATGCCTGGACAACCTGACCACCTCGCAAAACCAGGTGCTGGTGGCGGCCGCGTCGGTAGGGGCCCGGGAGAACAGGGTGACCGCGGCCGGGACCATGATCACGACGCTTAAGGAAAACGCCACCACGACGCTCAGCAACGTCGAGGACGCGGACCTGACGTCGCTTATCACCACGCTGTCGGAACAGGAGCTGGCCTATCAAGCGGTGCTCAAGTCTTCCAGCATGGTCATGGACATGTCCCTGGTCAAGTACATTTAGCCCCGGGTGCCGGCCAGCCGTTGACAAACGGCGGCACCGGCGCGTAAAGGCTATTGTAACAGGGCGCGAAGATGGAATTTTTCACGTCCGAAACATAAGTGGGGGCGCGGGCGTTCATGCTCATTTTGACCCGAAGGCCGGGCGAGAGCCTGCACCTCGGCGACAACATCAAGATTACGGTGCTGGGCGTCCAGGGCAAGCAGATCAAGATCGGGCTGGAAGTGCCCGACGATATGCAGGTGTATCGCGAAGAGGTTTATCTGCGGGTGCTGGAGCAGAATCGGCAGGCGCTTTGCGCCACGGATTCCGATGTCCTGGCGGCGGCGAAGTTATGGCCAAAAAAGACGAACGAGTAGTGGAAACGCGGCTCGGGAGCATAACGCTGCCCGAGGACCGTGTGCTCAATTTTCCCCGTGGGCTCATCGGCTTTATGGGACACCGCGAGTTCACCCTGATCCGGCTGCGCGAAGAGTCGCCGTTCATGGTGCTGCAAAGCTTAAGCGACCCCAAGCTCGGACTGCTCGTGACCGACCCCTACAGCTTCATGACCGAATACGAGGTGGTCATAGGCGAGCCCGACCGCCGGCTGCTCGGCATCGAGAGCCGGGAACAGACCGTCGTCCTCGTCACCGTGACCATCCCCCAGGGCATGCCCGAACGCACCACGCTCAATTTGAGCGGTCCCATCATCATCAACAACGAGACCCGCATCGGCCTGCAAATCCCGCAAACCGACTCCCGGTATCCGGCCCACTTTATCCCGGGCATGGTCCCGGTGGAAAAATAGCCCGGTTGCCCGCGGCCTTCGGCGGCCCGCTGGCGAGGCTTCCTCTCCATAAAAAAAACGCCTTCCTGACGCAACGGCATCGGGAAGGCGTTCGTGTTTGCGCGATAGACCGGAGTTACCCGAACAGATCGGACTCCATGGTCAGCATCTTTTCGGCGATTTTTTTGGAGTCCGGCTGGTAGGTGCCGGCCTGGACCTGGGCCTTGAGGGTGGCCACCCGGTCGGAGCGGACCTCCGGGGCTTCCTTGGCCTGGTTTGCGGCCAGGGAAACCAGCCTGGCGTCGCCGGAAAGGGTCACCCGGTCCGCTGCGGAACCCGCTTCGGTCTCGGAAGCGGTGCCGCGCGTCACGCCCGAGGTCTCGCCCGAGCCGCTGCGGCCGATTCGGCCCTGGCCGTACGCCTGATTGATTCCGAGTATGTTCTTGATGTCCATGGTGCCAACCCCCCTCCCGCGTTATCCCTCGCAATGTACGTATCGGTAGCGGGGGGACCGAAATTTAGAGCATGGTCGCGTCAACTTTTTCCAGGGCCAATTCCCACAACCGCTGGAACACGGCGGTCTTGACCTCACCTGTCAGTTCTTCATGGCCGTTTTCCGGGTCCGCCCGGAATATCTGCATTTCCTGATCCTCGGGCGGATAGGCGAACACCAGGGGGTACCCGAGCTCTTCTTCCAGCTCCGCCTTGATGTCCTCGACCACCGGCGTGTCCGAGCCCGTCACGATGCAGTTCTCGACGATCTCGGCCGCCACCCGACCCACCAGTTCCCGCCGTTTGGCCTCTCGGGAAATGCTGATTTCGTCTTCGGCGCCGGCGGCCATCAGCGACCGGCGGTAGCGGGCCAGGCGCCTGGCCGTGGTCACCTGCCGTCCGTAGGTGCGCAACATGGCGCGGACCTGGTAGGGGATCGCGGTCAAGGCGTGTAACTCCTTCTCACGGAACTTATCGGATGCTTGCCCCATACCTTTAGTGGCAATCGGGAAAAAAATCCATCGCCTGCCGTGGGGAGTCCCGGGCCGCGTCTTTCTTGTGTCATGACCGCCTTTGCCTTATAAGTGGCGTCCTCCCCGGACCGCAAGGGGATACAACCCGAAACGGAGACCGGGCATGGGCCACGACATCAAAACCATTCTCATTATTTATAAAGCCGAGCACACCCTGGCCCGGGACACGGCCTGGACCGTGGCCGACTGGCTGGCCGGGCAGGGCGTGACCGTGCTGGTCCGGGAAAACCTCCCCGACGCCCAAAGCTCCGTGGTGCCGCCCGGTGCGGTGCTGGCGGCCCGGCCGCAACTGGCCCTGATCCTCGGCGGCGACGGCACCATGCTCTCGGCCGCCCGGCAGACCGTGGCCGACGGCGTGCCCTTTTTGGGCATCAATCTCGGCCGGGTGGGGTTTATGACCTCGGCCGGTCTCGACGACTGGCGGAAAATCCTGGCCGACGTTCTGGAAAACGGCTTCATCCCGGCCCGACGCATCATGATCGACGTGGCCGTGATCCGGGGCGGGGAGCGCGTTTACAGCACGACATCGCTCAACGACGCGGTGGTCAGCCGCGGGGCCATGGCCAGGCTCGCCGCCTTCAACGTGAGCCTCGACGACGTCGATGTCTGCACGCTTCGGGCCGACGGCGTGGTCATCTCCACCCCGACCGGGTCCACGGCCTACTGCGTTTCGGCCGGCGGGCCGCTCATCTACCCCGGCCTCGACGTGTTGTGCGTGGTGCCCATCTGCCCGTTTTTAAGCGACTTCAAGCCGGTCATCGTGCCGGCCGAGTCCCCGGTGCGCCTGGCTCTGTCCGCGCCGGAAACCAACATGTACCTGACCTGCGACGGCCAGGAGCTTTTCCCTCTCGACGACAACGACGTGGTGGAGGTGCGCAAGTCGTCCCGGTCCCTGATTCTGGCCACGCGAAAGGACGACAGTTATTTCGGCCGGTTGCGGCTTAAAGGATTCATCAGCTGCCCATGACGGAAAAACCCCTCGAACCGGCGCTGCCGGCCGCGTCCCTGGAGCCGGGCCAGGCCCCGCGTTACGGCCTCGATCCCGTCCTCGACGCCTGGCTTTTGCACTTCATGACCGAAAACAATCTGGAGCATTCCATCGCTCCGGAAAAAAATGCCTCGCCCGAACAACTGCGCTTCATGGTGGCGCTTGCGCCCGAGGAAATCTACGTGCCCTGCTCGGACGTCATGTTCGCCCATCTCGTCAGCGCCCGGGCCGACCCCATGGTCGTGGCCGAATACGACGGGCGGCTGGCCCGCATCGACGGCCTCATCGACGCCTACGTGCCCGACGCCTACACCAGGACCAAGATCCGCACCCTCTGCCGGCTCAAGTACCGCCAGGCCATGGTCAAGCCGACCATGATCCCCTCGCGCCTGGCCAAGCGGCTGTGCACGATCCTTCTGACCCAGTCGGGGCTCGACGATCCGCACAGGGAGCGCAAGCGGGTCTTCAACCGCCGGGCTTTTTCCTTCATCCAGAGCGAGGCGTTCTCGGCCATGCTCTACGCCTGCCCCGACGAGTTGCCCGGCTGCCGGGCCCTGCCCGATCTGCGCTTCGCCCTGGACATGCTGGAACTGCGCCGGCTGTTGGCGCTTGGCGCCATGCCCGCCATCTGGACGGGCGAGGGGGCGGTCCCCGACCGGGCCGCCCTCGACGCGGCCTTGGCGCGTTTTCCGGCGGATTTCGCGCGGCTCGAGTCCCTGCTCGATCCCCGGCGCGGCGGGCTCAAGATCCTTTTTTTGCCGGACAGCGCCGGCGGGGTGCTTTTCGACCTGCTGGCCGTGCGCACGCTCCTGCGCCTGGGTCACCGGGTGATCGTGGCCGTCAAGGACGGGTTCTACTACGACGCCCCCACGTTCTGGGACCCCGAGGGCGATCCCATCCTCGACGCGGCCTTGTCCGGGGCCCGTTTCGTCAGCGACCCGCGCCTGGGAAAAAACGCGCTGCTCCAGACCATCCGGGAAAATCCGCTCACGGTCATTTCCGACGGCACCCGCGAACGGCTCAATCTCTACCGCGTCTCGATCACCTTCGCCCGGGCCTGGAAGGAGGCCGACCTGGTCCTGGCCAAGGGGCCGCTCACCCACAAGCGGCTCATCGAGACGAGCCATCTTTTCACCCGCGACGTGGTGTCCTTTTACGGCGACGGGGAGCGCGGCCTGCGGCTCGACTTCAAGCCCCGCGCCCCCGGGGCCCGTTCGCTGACCGAGGCCGAGATCACGGCCAAGGCCGAGGAGATCATAACGGCCATGCGCGCGGCCAAGGCGGCCGGCAAGACCGTCATGTTCTACAGCGCCGTTATCGGCTCCATCCCCGGCCAGACCAAAACGGCCATCGAACTGGTGACCGCGTTCGTGGCCCATCTGCGCGAAAAGCTGGCCGACAGCTCCATCATCAACCCGGCCGAGCACTTCGAAAAGGGCATGGACGCCGACGACCTGATGTTCATGTGGGAAAAGGTGCAGCGAAGCGGCCTGATCGACGTGTGGCGTTTCCAGACCCACTTCGACATCGAAAAAAGTTTCGAGCTTCTCGGGCGCAAGGTGCCCCCGGCCTGGGCCGGCAAGGACGCCACCTTTTCCACGGGCTGCACCAAGGAGATGCGCATCGCGCTGTCCATGCAGGCCCGCCAGCCCGAGATGCAGATCATCGGCCCGGACCCGGAGAAATTCCTGCGACGCCGCGAATACGGCGTGGGCAAGTTCTGCGACGCCGGCATCGAATGCCGGTAGGAAGGAACCGGGGGGAACCCTTTCTGGAGAAAGGGTTCCCCCCGGACCCCCTTCCTAAAGACTTTTGACGGTTACGGCGTGTTTCCGTTGCCACACCAGTAATCGTTGAAAGTTTTGGGGAGGGGAGAGCGCGAGAGGGGGACCCTTTTTTCAAAAAGGGTCCCCCTCTCGCACGTTCTTTCCCGCTCCTATCCTACTCTTTCGGCTTGTGGCTGGCGCGGCAGACGACCTTGACCGGGGCCATGGTGATGCCGAAGAGCTTGCGCAGGCCGTTTTCCAGGTATTTCATATAGGAGTCGCGCACCCGCTCGGTGTCGCTGACGAAAAAGACGAAGGTCGGTGGCGGATCGGAAGCCTGGGTCAGGTAGTAGAACTTGGCCCGGCGTCCGTTGACGAGCGGCGGCTGGTGCTTGTCCAGCACCTCGCGCATGGCCCTGTTGAGCGCGCCGGTGCCGACCCGGATCTGGCATTCCTTCCAGATTTCCTCGGCCATCGGCAGGATCTTGCCGATCCCCTTGCGTTGGGCGGCCGAGATGTAGAGCACCGGCACGTGGCCGCACATGCGCAGTTCGTCCTGGATGTCCTTGCGCAGCGCGAGCATGTCCTTCTGGGGGACGAGGTCGATCTTGTTGACCGCGATGAGAAACGGCGTGCGCTCCTTGTCGAGGTAGGAAATGAGCCGCTTGTCCTGCACGCCCACACCGCCCGTGGCATCGATGACCACCACGGCCACGTTGGCCCGCTTGGCGCTGCCGAGCGCCTTGCCCACGCTGTAGCGCTCCAGCCCGTCGGTGATGCGGGTGCGTTTGCGCACCCCGGCCGTGTCCACGAACACGTAACGCCGGCCGTTTTTCACCAGCGCCACGTCCACGGCGTCACGGGTGGTGCCGGCCACGTCGCTGACGATGAGGCGTTCCTGGCCGAGCAGCTCGTTGACCAGCGACGATTTGCCGGCGTTGGGCCGTCCGAGCACGGCCAGACGGATGCCGGCTTCGGGCGCCGGCGGGCTTTCCTCCCCGGATTCTTCTTTCTCGGGCAGGGCCTTGGCCAGGGCCTCGGCCAGATCCTGCAGGCCATGGCCGTGGGCGGCGGAGAGCGGCAGTATCGGAAAGCCCCAGGCGTGGAAATCGCCGGTCAGGGCCGTGATGCGTTCGCTTCCGTCAACCTTGTTGACGGCGACGATGACGGGCTTGCCCGCCCGGCGCAGCCGTTCGGCCATCTCGTCATCAATCGCCGTGCGTCCGGACTTGCCGTCGACGAGAAAAAGCACCACGTCGGCCATGGTCAGGGCGATTTCCGCCTGAACGACGATTTGCCGTTCAAGGCCTTCCGGGGCGTCGAAATCCATGCCGCCGGTGTCGATCAGGGTCACGATCCGGTCGTCGAGTTCGACGGTCGCCTCCAGACGGTCACGGGTGACGCCGGGACGGTCGTGGGTGATGGCCTTCGGGCGTTTGGCCAGGCGGTTGAAAAGGGTGGACTTGCCTACGTTGGGGCGTCCGACGATGGCCACGATAGGGGGCATGGGGTATCGGCTCTCCTTGCGGGGGTGGGGGAGGCGTCGCGAACGACGCGGGACAGACGCTTGAGCACGGCTTCGGGGGAGATGTCAACCGGTGTCGCGCGTCCGTCTCTCTTTTTTTGAAATCGTAGCGAATCTATAGGGAATGATTCCCCCCGACAAGGGGGGCGGAAAGATTATTCCCCGACGGGGTGCAGGGACAGCGGCCCTTTGGCGGAGGTGGCCCGGGAGGGGGGCCTGCCTCCTCCCGGGCGTCGCAGGCGTTACGCCCCTATTATCCCCGCAGCTTGGCGGCGATGTCCGCCGCGACTTTTTCGCCGGAAAGGAGCATGCCGCCGAAAATGGGCCCCATGCGGTAGGAGCCGAAGCTGGCGTTGGCGGCCATGCCGGCAACGTACAGGCCCGGAAAGATTTCCCGGGTGTTTTTTACGGTGTTGGTCTCGGCCACGTCGGCCCACATGGACTGTTCGCCCTCGATGCCGCCGGAAGGGGTGCCCAGCTTGACGTCGTTTTTGCGCACCAGGGTGTGCAGCACTTCCGTGGCGTGGCCCGTGGCCTCGATGAGAAACTTGCTGCCGAGCACCACCGGGTCCACGTGCAGCCCGGCCATTTCCACCGGCGAGGAATTGATGACGATGCCGGTGACGCGCTTGATGCCGTTCACCTCGCGCAGCACCACGTCCTCGACGCTCATGCAGTTGAACACCTTGACCCCGGCCAGGCAGGCGGCCGAAGCCAGCGTGGTGGTGGCGGCCACGGCGTCGGCGGTGAAGTAGTTGTCCTTGTAGCGGGCGACCGGAATGCCAACGTCGGTGAGGAGATGGGCGCTTTCCTCCTGCACCACGATGATGTTGTAGGTCATGCCGCCGCCCCACATGCCGCCGCCAAGGGACAGCTTGCGTTCGAACAGGGCGACGTTGAACCCTTCCTTGGCCAGCAGCCGGGCGGCGGTCAGTCCCGAGGGGCCGCCGCCGACGATGGCGACATCGAGTTCGAGGCTGGATTTGAACTTGGCGAAATACCCGTCGACAATGGCTTCCGTGATGATGCGTTCGTCAAGAGGCATGAGACTTCCTTAAAAGCTGTTGCGGTTGCGTTATTTTCCGCCGATGGCGGCACGGATGGCGTCGGTGTAGGGCGCGGTCAGCACGCCCTTTTCGGTGATGATGCCGGCGATGAGCTCGGCCGGGGTGACGTCGAAGGCGAAATTGTAGACCGGCACGCCCTCCGGGGTGATGCGGTGTTCGCCCACATGGGTGACCTCGCGGGGGGTGCGGTTTTCGATGGGAATCAGTTCGCCCGAGGCGAGCGTCAGGTCGAAGGTCGAGGCCGGGGCGGCGACGTAGAAGGGCACGCCGTGGGCCTTGGCGGCCAGGGCCACGGTGTAGGTGCCGATCTTGTTGGCGGCGTCGCCGTTGGCCGCGATGCGGTCCGCGCCGACCACCACTTTCTGGACCATGCCCTTTTTCATGAGGTGCCCCACGGCATTGTCGCAGGCGACGGTGACCGGGATGCCTTCCTTGGCCAGTTCGTAGGCGGTCAGGCGCGCGCCCTGGAGGAAGGGGCGGGTCTCGTTGGCGATGACCTTGATGCGCTTGCCCTGCTCGAAGGCGGCCCGGATGACGCCGAGCGCGGTGCCGTAGCCGGCCGTGGCCAGGGCGCCGGCGTTGCAATGGGTCATGACGGTGTCGCCGTCGTCGATCAGGACCGAGCCGTTTTTGCCCATGGCCTTGTTGATCTCGATATCCTCGGCCTGCATGGTCTCGGCCAGTCCCAGCCATTCCGACAGCAGCGCCGGCAGCGAAATGTCGCCGAGCGCCTGCCACTTTTGCCGCATACGTTCGACGCCCCAGTGCAGGTTGACGGCCGTGGGCCGGGCGTTTTCCAGCTCGATGAGCAGTTCCGACAGCTTTTTCTTCCAGCCGTTGCCGGCCGCGCCCGCTTCACGGGCGGCCAGGTAGCAGCCGTAGGCGGCCGTGACGCCGATGGCCGGCGCGCCGCGTACCACCATGGTCTGCAAGGCGTAGATGGTGTCGGCGGTGTTGCGGCACACGAAGGATTCCTCGCGGTCGGGCAGGAAACGCTGGTCGAGCAGGAGCAGGGCGTGCCTGTCCGGGGAAAAGGCGATGTGGTCGGTCATTGGCTACCATCCGTCTGCATGATGCGGCATAGGGTTAGAGCCTCTCGCGAGGAGCCGTGGGGGACGATCCCCCGGGGGAGGCGGAACCTACCCCAGTTTTTTGCGTAAAAGCTCGTTGACCAGTCCGGGGTTGGCCTGCCCCTTGGTGGCCTTCATGACCTGGCCGACGAAAAATCCCATGAGCTTGGTCTTGCCGCCCCGGTAGGACTCCACTTCGGCCGGGTTGGCGGCGAGCACCGTATCCACGGCCGTCTCCAGGGCGGAGGCGTCGGAAATCTGGACAAGGCCCTTGTCGCGTACGTAGGCGGCCGGATCGGCGCCGGTGGCGAAAAGATCCGGGAAAATCTGCTTGGCGATCTTGCCGGAAATGACACCCTCGTCGATCAGGCGCAAAAGCCCGGCGAGGCGTTCGGGGGAAAGCTTGCAGGCCCCGGGCGTCGTGCCGGACTGGTGGCACTCGCGCAAAAGTTCCGTCTGCACCCAGTTGGCGGTCTGCTTCGGGTCGGCCCCGGCCGTAACGGCGGCCTCGAAGTAGTCGGCCATATCGCGTTCGGCCGTGAGCACGTCGGCGTCGTAGTCGGAAAGCCCGAGAGCCGTGGCGAAGCGTTCCCGGCGCGCGGCCGGCAGTTCCGGAAGTTCCGTGCCCCAGCGGGCGATGGTGTCCGTATCGAGATGCAGGGGAACGAGGTCCGGGTCCGGGAAGTAGCGGTAGTCGTTGGCCTCTTCCTTGCCACGCATGGAGGCGGTGCTGTTTTTCGCGGCGTCGTAGAGCCTGGTTTCCTGGACGACCTTGCCTCCGTCGTCGAGGACGTCGCCCTGGCGCTCCACCTCGTATTCGATGGCCTTTTGCACGTGCCGGAAGCTGTTTAAGTTTTTAAGCTCCGTGCGGGTGCCGAAGGCCTCCTGGCCGACCGGCCGCAGGCTCACGTTGGCGTCGCAGCGAAACGAGCCTTCCTCCATGTTGCCGTCGCAGATGTCGAGGTAGACCAGGATGGCACGCAGCGCCTTGAGGTAGGCCACGACCTCCTCGGGGTTGCGCATGTCCGGTTCGGAGACGATTTCGAGCAGCGGCACGCAGGCGCGGTTCAAATCCACGTAGCTTAAGTTGTCGGCCGCGGAGTGGATGTTCTTCCCGGCGTCCTCTTCCATGTGGATGCGGGTGATGCCGATGCGGCGGGGCTTGCCGCAGGCAACCACGTCGATGTGGCCGTGCTCGCAGATGGGCTGCTCGAACTGGGAAATCTGATAGCCCTTGGGCAGGTCGGGATAGAAGTAGTTCTTGCGGGCGAAGACCGAGACGGGATTGACCGTGCAGTCGGTGGCCAGCCCCATCTTGGCGGCGAATTCCACGACCCTGGCGTTGAGCACCGGCAGCACGCCCGGCATGCCGGAACATACGGGGCAGACATTTTCGTTGGGGTCGTCGCCGAAGCGGGTGGAGCAACCGCAAAAGATCTTGCTTTCGGTTTTCAGCTGGGCGTGCACCTCGACGCCGATGACCGTCTCGTACCTGGCCATGAAACGCTCCTTGGCATGGCGCGGTCCCGCCGGATCGCGCCACGAAATTTCGGTCGGGGGTGTACCCTGCTTCCGGCAGGTGGGTCAATGCCGCGCCAGGTGTGGGAAACGGAACGCAAGCGGTTGTATTTTCGGCGCGGGACGCCTACAACAAGAATGTTCCGGGGCGGCCCGCGTCCGCAGGGTCCGGGACCATATTACCATACCGTGAGGCATGCCATGGCCAGTCACATTTTGTCGGCGGGGCGTTTCTTTCGCGTTGCCGTCCTCAGTTGCACGATGCTGTTCTCCGCTGTCCTGCCCGGCGTGATGCGTCCGGCGGTCTGCATGGCCCAGGATTACGAGGCCATGATGCCCGAGACTTTGCACCGTGAGTTGCGCAAGGCCGAACACGCCTACCGCGACGCCATCGACAAGGTCAATGCCGCCGAAACGGAGCGTCTGGCCAGGAAGGCGGCCGGTGCGGCCGAAGGCGAGTTGCGCGCCTTGGACGAGAAGGTGGGCGAGCTTGTCAACAAGGCCGAGGACCTCAAGGTCCAGGCCGATTATCTCGAGGAACTCTACCAAGCCAAGAGTAAGGAATACAAGAACAAGTAGGTTGTTCGGGCCGGCTGCCCCAGGGCTGCCGGCCCTTTTTTCACGTTCCTTGCGGCCCGGCTCCCACCGCACGCGTCCCGCGTCGGGCGGCGGTGAAATCCAGATAGCCCCACACGTGGTTGCGACGGTCGTAGCAGTGCGACTCCTCGGGTCGGGGCGCGATGTCCCATATCCAGGCCCGGTCGGGCACAGGCGGCCGCGCGCCTTCCAGGGCGTCGCGGCTTTCGACCACCGCCCCGTCGCCGTCCACCTCCTCCCACATCCGGTCGCACACCAGCCCGACCCGTCCGGGCAGCCCTTCCAGCCAGGCGAAGTGGGCCTCGATCAGCCCCCGGCCGAACCTTTTGAGGGCCTCGGCCGGGACCCGGCCGTCCAATACCTTATAAAAAGGGATGGGGAGCTGGGAGGCGAGGTTGAGCGAGATCGTGAAGTCCGCTCGCAGGCCGGGCAAGGGCTCGGGCGGGGACGTCGGGTCGGGCAGGGGCCGGCCGGCGGCGGCCGCGCGGGCGACGGTCTCGCCCATGCCGGTGACGTCGGCCGTGATCAGACGGAGCTTGGGGTGGTTCCGGGCAAGCTTCCTGGCCGGCCGGGGGTGATGGACGTCGACGAGAAGCACCCGGCGGAAACGGGCGCAAAGCTCCTCCACAGGCACGTCCAGGCACAGGCCCGAGCCCAGGATGACGGCCGTATCCCGGCCGGGGGCCGTGTCGGCGGCGGTCAGCACGAGATTTTTGGCCGCTTCCAGATGGGGCTCCCAGGCGGCGCGACAGCGACGGTGCCGCGCGGCGATGGCCACGGCTTCGCGGTCATGGCCGAAACGCCTGGCCTGGCGCGACCCCCGGTCGCGCAGCAGTGTGATGCACTCCCACAACATGACGCTTTCCTCCGACGCCTTCGTCTTCCGGGTAAAACAGTCGGGCCGCACAGGCAATGCCCTCCTGCCTGCAATGTTGCGGTTTCGGGCGGCGCGCTGTGTCGACGGGGCGGCGCATGGTGCAATGCCGTTTTTTTGCCTGGCGTTGACAACATATGAGCCGTCCTCTAACAAAATGAGATAATCAAACGGTCCGTGCGGCGTGTTGCCCGACGGGCCGGCAAGGAGGTTTCCATGCGTCACCTGTATTGGATCCTCGGCCTGCTCGTCGCGCTGGCCGTTGCGCCGGCGGCCAATGCCGCCGCATCCGGGGATTCGGGGGCGAAACCGGCCCAGTCCGCGACGGCGGACATCACCCCAGCGGCATCCGGACCGATTGCGGCCATGTGCGACTTTTTGAAGGCCCAGAAAAAATTTTCCTTTACCGCCGACATCGTTAGCGAACTTGTCTATCCCAACGGTCAGACCCTCCAGATTTCCCGCAAGGCCACCGTGGCCATCGAGCGCCCCAACAAGGCCTATTCCCATGTCGTCGGCGATGACTGCGACCGGGAGTACTTCTATGACGGCAAGACCGTGACCCTGGTCGACCGCGACCGGGGCGTCTATGCCGTGACCGAGGCTCCGGCGACCATCGACGCCACCACCGACATGCTGACCGAGAAGTACGGCCTTTCGGCGCCGCTGAGCGATTTCGTCGCTGCCGCGCCCTGCGTCGCGTTTTTGCACAACGTGCGCACGGGCGACTTCGTGGGCAGGCACATGGCCGCCGACAAGGTCTGCGACCATCTGGCCTTCACCCAGAAAAGCGCCGATTGGCAGGTGTGGATCGAACAGGGCAAGATGCCGCTGCCGCGCAAGTTCGTCCTCAACGACAAGGACGTCCCGGGCTGGCCCCAGTACGCGGCGACGTTTTCGGACTGGAACCTGCATCCGAAACTGCCGTCCGGCCTTTTCACCTTCACCCCGGTCAAGGATATGCGCCGGATCGACTTCCTGCCCCTGGCAACCAAGGGCCAGGGCAAACCCGAGTAAGGAGGCGGTCGTGAGACGCTTACGCCTTTATCGAGGAATTTCGTCCATCCTGGTGCTGGTCGCGGCCCTGAGTCTGGTGTTCGACGCCTCTGGGCTGTTGACGCTCACCGGGCTTTTCACCGGCAACGCCGAGGCCCGCATGGGCGGCGGGGGAGGTCCGCATTTCGGCGGCGGGGGAGGGCCCCGCATGGGTGGCGGTGCGCCGCATATGGGAGGGGCTCCTGGCGGCTTGCGTTTCGGCGGCGGCCCACCGGCCGCGCCGCGCCCGAGCGTGCGTCCGCCCGCGGGGCGTCCCGGCGGTCCGGGATTCGCGCCCATGCCCGGTCCGGTTCCAGTCGCGCCCGGCTTCGCCCCGGGGCCCCGGGGCCCGGTGGCGGGCCCTGTTCCCGGCCCGCGCCCCATGCCTGGTCCCGTCCCCGGTCCGCGCCCTGTGCCCGGTCCCGGTTGGGGACCGCGCCCTGTCGGTCCCGTTCCGGTTCCGGTGCCCGGTCCCGGTTGGGGGCCGCGTCCGCCCCTCGGCCCCGGCCCCTGGCTGTGGGCCCTGCCTGCGGCGGCCGTGGCGCTCACCGTGGCCGGCATGACCTACTATAATTACAACAATACCTGCTATATCCAGCAGTTCCAGGGTGATCAGGTGGTCTACGTGCCGGTGCAGGGGCCCTGCCCACCGCGTTGAGCGCATTGATCTTGTTGATCGCGTTGCCAGCCAGGGGAGGCGTCGCCTCCCCTGGCCTCCTTCGAGGATAATCCTTCCCTTCTCCGGTTTGGTCGGCTTGTTTGTTGGTGATATGGCAGGTTGGTCGGCCGGGGGGCCGGGCGTCCGCGCGCGGCGCATATTTGAAGAATGCGCCTTCGCGTCCGACCTGCCCCCAGCCGGCCCTGCTCATACGGCCCATGCCCGGGATCAATTGTTGTCCCCGTCTGATGGGGAATTCCCGCTCCCCGTACGTGAAATCTCGTGGCGCTGTGGACTGCCCTTAACCAAACGAGAGGCTTCATCCCCGCCTGACATGCGTCTTCTTGCCATTGCTCATGAAGAAAGAGAGCGATCGGCATTTCCAAAGAAACGCTGACCGCTCTCTTCACATCGGGTGACTCCCCGATATTCCTCGATATCCCTTGTGAAAGTTTTTGAAGGGGGTCCAGGGGGAAACTTTTTTCAAAAAGTTTCCCCCTGGCCGCCGGAGGCATCTTCATTCTTCTCTTCCCCCTTCTCTTCTTTCTATCTATTTCGCCTTGCCCTGGGCGGCGACGGCGGCCATGCTTTTGGCGATGGCGTCGGGGTCGCCGAGGTAGTGGTGGCGCGTGGGTTTGAGGCTGTCGTCGAGTTCGTAGACCAGCGGCACGCCGGTTGGGATATTGAGCTGGCTGATATCCGCGTCGTCGATGTTGTCCAGGTATTTGACCAGGGCGCGCAGCGAGTTGCCGTGGGCGGCCACGAGCAGACGTTTCCCCGCCTGGATGGCCGGGGCCATGACATCGTGCCAGTAGGGCAGGACGCGGGCCACGGTGTCCTTGAGGCATTCGGTGCGCGGCAGTTCGGCGTCGGTCAGCCCGGCGTAGCGTCGGTCGTGGCCGGGGAAGCGCGGGTCGTCGGGGGTCAGTTCCGGCGGGCGGGTGTCGAAGCTTCTGCGCCAGACGAAGACCTGTTCCTCGCCGTATTTGGCCGCCATCTCGGACTTGTTGAGGCCTTGCAGCGCCCCGTAGTGCCGTTCGTTTAGGCACCAGGATTTTTCCACCGGGAGCCACAGCCGGTCCATGTCCTCGAGCACGATGTCGAGGGTCATGATGGCCCGGGACAGCACCGAGGTCAGGCAGGCGTCGAAGTCGTAGCCGCCGTCCGTGAGCAGTTTGGCGGCGCTTTGTGCTTCGGCCCGGCCCTGGTCGGTCAGGCCCACGTCGGTCCAGCCGGTGAAGCGGTTTTCCAGGTTCCAGGCGCTTTGTCCGTGCCGCAGCAATACGAGGGTGTGCATGGCTCCTCCGCGTGGCGTTCGGCCGTGGTTATTCGGACGTATCCTTGTCCTTTGCGTCGCAGGTGAAGCTGTCGCCGGTCATCATGCGCATGGCGCAAAGCGCGCCGCACATGGCGCATTCCTTTTCCTGGCTGTGCATGGCCCGGCGCTTGTGCAGGAGGTCCGGGTCCAGGGCGAAGCCGGCCATGGCTTCCCAGTCCAGGTCGGCCCGGGCCTTGGACATGCCGAGGTCGCGGGCCACGGCGGCGGGGCGGCCAAGGGCGGTTTCGGCGCTTTGGGCGGCGACCAGGCTGGCCTTGATGCCGGCCCAGACGTCCTCTGGCCCGGGCAGGGTGAGGTGCTCGGCCGGGGTCAGGTAGCACAGAAAATCCGCGCCGAAATAGGCGGCCATGGCCCCGCCGATGGCCCCGGCGATATGGTCGTAGCCCGGGGCGCAGTCCGTGGTCAGGGGGCCGAGCACATAGAGCGGCGCGCCGTCGGTCAGGCGCTTTATGCCCTGGATCTGGCTCTGGACCAGATGGAGCGGCACGTGGCCGGGGCCTTCGATCATGACCTGGACGCCGCGCTCCCTGGCCCGGCGAGCCAGCCGGCCGAGGTTTATGACCTCTTCCCACTGGGCCGCGTCGCCGGCGTCGGCCCCGCAGCCGGGACGCAGGCCGTCGCCGAGGCTGATGGTCACGTTATGGGCCAGACAGATGTCGAGAATGTCGTCGTAGCGCGTCAAAAAGGGGTTTTCCTCCTCGTGCCGGCGCATCCAGCGGCCGAGGATCGAGCCGCCGCGCGACACGATGCCGGTGATGCGTCCGGATTCGGCGGCAAGCTCGGCCCCGAGCCGGGTCACGCCGCAATGTAGCGTCATGAAATCCACACCGGCCGCGGCCTGTTCGGCAATCTCGGCGATGATCTCGGCCTCCGTGAAATCGCTCGGGTCCTTGCCCTTGGCCAGATGGCGCTGGGCCACGGCATAAAGCGGCACCGTGCCGAGCGGCAAATCGACGGCGTCGAGGATCTGGCGGCGGATGGCGGTCAGGTCGCCGGCCGTGGACAGGTCCATCAGGGCATGGGCTCCGGCTCTCTTGGCCAGGTTCGCTTTTTGCAGTTCCATGGCCACGTCGGTGACGAGCATGGAGGTGCCGATGTTGGCGTTGACCTTGACTTTGGCCGGCTGGCCGATAAGCGTGGGGATGACGCCCTTGTGGGCGGGGTTGGCCAGGACGACCATGGTGCCGGCGTCCACGGCGGCGAAGATGGCCTGCGGAGTGAGCCCTTCGGCGTCGGCCATTTCGGCTGCGCGGGCGCGCAGGATGTCGGAACAGACGGTGTTTTTCATGCGTATGGACATGCTTGATCCTTGGGTATGGAATGGGGACGCGTCTGGGTACCATGAAGGGCGGCAAAGCTCAAAGGCGGCCCGCACCGAAACGGTCTGTGCCCCGGTGCGGAAAATCCGCTTCCGGGCGCTTGCCAACCTCGGGAAAAGGCGTTACTTGATTTCGCTTTCCCGAAAGGGTCACTTTCAAGGAGTCGGAAGATGAAAAAAGATATCCACCCGAAAGTCTACACTGCCACCATCCGCTGCAACTGCGGTTACGAAGAAAAGGCCCTGTCCACCAAGGGCGAGTTGATGCTCGTGGAAGTCTGCTCCAATTGCCATCCGTTTTACACGGGCAAGCAGCGTTTCCTCGACACCGCCGGCCGTATCGACCGTTTCCGCAAAAAGTACGCCAAGTTCGAGAAAAAGGACTAGTCCGCTGGAAAGTCCTGTTGCAGCCGCCGGGCGGCCAGCGCCCGGCGCAAGGTCTGGGAAATTCCCCATGAAACGCGTGCGTTTCCTTTTGCCTCTGCTCGTGGCCGCCCCGACCGTCGGTGGACAGGCCGTGATGGAAGGGGTCATGATGCGTGACCAGGAGCGTCTGGCCATTGCCGTGCGCAAGCCCGGCGGCGACATCCTGCTCGACGTGCGCCCGTGGTTTTCCCTGACCGCCGCCAAGTGGCTCAAAAAGCCCTTTGTGCGCGGCTTTCCCATCCTGCTCGAAACGCTGGTCAACGGCATCAAGGCCCTGAACTATTCGGCCCAGGTGGCGGTGGAAGACGATGAGGAGGAGCTCTCCCCCATGGCCATGGGGCTCACCCTGGCCGCGTCCATCGGCTTCGCGCTGCTGCTTTTCGTCGTCACGCCGCACCTTTTTTCGCTCGGCATGAAGGCGGCCGGATTTTCCGGGGGCGTGGAGGCGTTAAGCTTCCACATCTGGGATGGCTTTTTCAAGATGGTCCTCTTCGTGGGCTACATCGCGGCCATCTCCTACCTGCCGGACGTGCGCCGGGTGTTTCAGTACCACGGGGCCGAGCACAAGGTCATCTGGGCCTACGAACAGGGCGCGCCCCTGACCCCGGCCGGGGCCCGCGGCTTTTCCAGGCTCCATCCCCGCTGCGGTACGGCCTTTCTGCTCTTCGTCCTGGCCATCTCCATCGTGCTGTACGCCTTTCTGGTTCCCTGGCTGCTGACCTTTTACGCCCCGGCCACCACCTGGATCAAACAGGCCTATATCGTGGCGCTCAAGCTTTTCCTCATGGTGCCGGTCAGCGCCCTGGCCTACGAAGTCATCAAGATCGCCGGCAAGTTTCGCACGAACGTCGTCTGCCGCCTGATCTCGGCCCCCGGGCTCTTCATGCAGCTGCTCACCACCAAGGAGCCGGACGACCGGCAACTCGAGGTGGCTTTGGCCGCGCTGCGCGGCGCGGTTGAGCGCCAGCCCGCTTCCTGACCCCGCGCCCGCACGGGCCGGTCCTTGCCAACCCCAAGCCGGGAACGCTTTTCTCTAAGGCGTCCCGGTTCTTCGCTCCGGAGATGCCGCATGTTCGCCAAACTGGAAAGCCTTGAGCGCAAGTACGAGGATCTGGAGAAACAGCTCTCCGACCCCACGGTCGTGGACGACCAGGAGCGCTACCGCAAGCTGGCCAAGGCCCACGCCGACCTGGCCGAGGTGGTGGAGGGTTTCCGGGAGCACAAGCGCCTTTCCCGGGACCTCGAGGAAAATACCGAGCTGGCCCAGGACCCGGACCCGGAAATGCGGGAACTGGCCCTGGCCGAGGTCAAGACCATCAAAGAGGCCCTGCCGGAACTGGAAGCGCGCCTCAAGCTGCTGCTTTTGCCCAAGGACCCCATGGATGAGAAAAACATCCTGCTGGAGATCCGGGCCGGCACCGGCGGCGAGGAAGCGGCGCTTTTTGCCGGAGACCTCTTCCGCATGTACAGCCGCTACGCCGAGACGAAGCGATGGAAGGTCGAGATCATGAGTTCCTCCGAAACCGGCTCCGGCGGGTTCAAGGAAGTCATCGCCAATATCTCCGGTGAAAAGGTCTACAGCCGGCTCAAATACGAGTCCGGGGCGCACCGCGTGCAGCGCGTGCCGGCCACCGAATCCCAGGGTCGCATCCATACCTCGGCCGTGACCGTGGCCATCATGCCCGAGGCCGCGGAAGTCGACGTGGCCATCGACCCCAATGACCTGCGCATCGACGTCTATCGTTCGAGCGGCCCCGGCGGCCAGAGCGTCAACACCACCGACTCGGCCGTGCGCATCACCCACATCCCCTCCGGCCTGGTCGTCATCTGCCAGGACGAGAAGTCGCAGCACAAAAACAAGGCCAAGGCCCTCAAGGTGCTGCGTTCCCGGCTGCTTCAGGCCGAACAGGAAAAGCAGCGCCTGGAACAGGAAGCCAACCGACGCTCCCAGGTCGGCTCCGGCGACCGCTCCGAACGCATCCGCACCTACAATTTTCCCCAAAGCCGCGTCACCGACCACCGCATCAACCTGACGCTCTACAAGCTCGAAGCCGTGCTCGAAGGCGACCTCGACGAGCTTTTCGACGGCCTCATCGCCCACTACCAGTCCGAAGCCCTCAAAGCCCAGGCCGACGCCGCCTAGTTGGTGCAGGGAGGAGAGGGTGCCTCCGGCGGCCAGGGGGAAACTTTTTGAAAAAAGTTTCCCCCTGGACCCCCCTTCAAAAACTTTTAAAAAGGGAATGTAAGGTTCCATCCGATCAAGGTCGGATAGGGAACCGGGGCACGGCCTGCTTCCAAGTATGGGGCGCTTGACCTGGGCCGGCGGGAGGGTTTGCCGGAGGCGAAGGCGTATTCTTCAAATATGCGCCGCGCGCGTCCGGCA